>CAZLJB010000721.1:0-2090 GCA_964559195.1 uncultured Anaerolinea sp.
TGGCATCGTTATCCACCAAAATTGTTAAGGTTGGGAATTCATCCTGGATTTTCTTTTTCAAGGGGAAATTGCGCCAGCGTGTTGAAGGCGCCCAGATCACCACCCCATCTTCCCGGCGGGTAATCCCAGGCGCACCAATCCCTACGCCCAACACTTTTTTCCCTTGCTGCCTCGATAACTCCAAAAAATCATTGATAATCCGAAATAATAAAATAAATAATTCTGATTCCGAATCTGCCAGGTCTCCTAACGAAAACTTCTGGTCAGCAATAATTTTTCCGCCGATATCTGCCAGGGCCGCATAGATGGACATGCCTCCCAGGTCGATCCCGATCACCACATTATCTTTCTGGTTGAATTGCAAGAGCGTCTTCCTGCGCCCCCCCGTGTACTCTTTCTCGTCCAATTCAACCACCAGGTTGCTTTCGAGCAAATCATCGATGATACGCATCACCGTCGGCAGGCTGATCTTCAGCTTCCGGCCAATATCCGAACGGGAGATGGTGTTCTCTCGCCTCAGCAGCTCCAGAACCGCTGATTGGTTAATGATCCGCATTTGGGTTGAGGATATGGTTCTAAGTTGTTGCATCGGGCATCCTCAAATAATTACTTACAGTTAATAAGTTGATTTAATCATTATAATCCAAAAAAAACAAAATAAAACAGGATTTTACTCATCAAAAGTTTGTTACTTACAGTTAATAAATAATTGACTTATAATATTATTTAACCTTTTTTGAAACCGGAACCCCTCATGACCCAGCCGCAGCCCGTTAATTTCGAATTAATCAGCCCTTTTGAACGCGGGAAATTTACATACGCACTTTTCGATTTCGATGGCACGCTCTCGCTCATCCGCGAAGGCTGGCAGCATATCATGCTGCCCATGATGGTGGAACTGCTCCTGCAAACCCCCAACCATGAAGCTGAACAGGAAATTAGCCTGTTAGTGCGCGCCTTCGTCACCGAGCTGACCGGCAAACAAACCATTTATCAGATGATCCGCCTGGCCCACGAAATTTCGCTGCGCGGCGGCAGCCCGCTTGAACCGATCCAGTACAAAAACGAATATCACCAGCGCCTGATGAATCGCATCAAAGACCGCCTCGCCGATCTTGAGCAGAAAAAGGTCGCCCCCGAATCCCAGGCCGTCCCGGGCGCCCTTGAGTTTGTCCGGCAGCTGCACGCCCACGGCGTGAAATGCGTGCTGGCATCCGGCACCGATGAAAAGTATGTTCGCCACGAAGCCGGTCTGCTGGGCCTGACCCCCTATTTTGAGGGTATCTTTGGCGCCCAGGATAATTACAAAGATTTCAGCAAAAAAATGGTCATCGATCAAATCATCCAGACCTACCAGCTCAACGGCAGCCAGTTCATCAGTTTTGGCGATGGCTATGTCGAAATTGAAAATACAAAGTCGGTTTCAGGTGTGGCGATTGGCCTGGCGACCAACGAAGCCGAACGCAGCGGGATCGACGAATGGAAACGCAGCCGCTTGATTGCGGCTGGCGCAGATGTCATCATCCCGGATTTCCGGGAGACCAGCGCACTGATCAATTACTTTTTGGAACCCCACCAGTAGGAGTCCTTATTATGCCTTTTCCCGCTTTCGACAGGTCGCAGCTGCTGATTAAGCCCCTCGCACAGCGTATTAACGATCTGGATCTTCAGGTTGTCAGGTCTTTGGATGCGCCTCTGCCCGATTTCAACTCACCAGATTTGGAAGCCGTGGCGGCCGCCATTGCAAAGGCTCATCAGGCCGGCAAACCCGTCATTATGCTGATGGGCGCACATGTCCTGCGCGATGGCAACGCCAATTACATCATCGACCTGCTGCAGCGAAAGATTATCACCCACCTCGGCCTGAATGGCGCCGGGGTCATCCATGATTATGAATTTGCCAAAATCGGCGCCACCACTGAAAGCGTGGCCCATTACATCAAGGATGGCCAGTTTGGCCTGTGGCAGGAAACCGGCCAGATCAACGACATTGTTTTCCAGGCTTTCCAATCCGGCCTGGGTCTGGGCGAAGCGGTTGGCAAAGCCATCGAAGAACAACTCTTCCCCCACCGCCAGACCAGCATCCTGGC
>CAZLJB010000722.1:0-2090 GCA_964559195.1 uncultured Anaerolinea sp.
CGCGTTCTGACTCGCCTGGGTGCTGAATGCCTGCCCGGCGACATCACCCAACGCGAATCAATGCGCGCCGGCATACGCGGCGCCGACCTGCTGATCCACAACGCCGGTCAATACGAACTGGGGCTGACAGGCTCTGCCATCCAGACCATGCAGGCTATCAACGTGCTCGGCACCGAAAACGTGCTCGGGCTGGCCCTCGAACTGGGCATCCCGCGCAGCCTGTACGTCTCGACGGTCCAGGCTTTTGGCGAAACCGGCCCCAGCCCACGCGACGAAAGCTATCAGCGCAGCAGCCCCTGCCAGACCACCTACGAGCGTACCAAAACTGAAGCCCATCAGATCGCCTGTCAATACCAAAAACGCGGCCTGCCGGTCATCCTGGCCTGCCCGAATGGCGTGATCGGCCCCAATGACTATTCCAGCTGGGGCTATTACCTGCGGATGTACATCAACCGCATCATGCCACCCATTTCCCCCTCTCCCGAAATCATTTTTTCGCTGGTGCAGGTGGATGACCTGGCGCGCGGGCTGTGCCTGGCCGCCGAAAAAGGCCGGCCAGCTGAAACTTATATGTTCTGCGGTGAACCCAAAAGCCTGCGCGAACATCTCGCCATCTGGCATGAAAAACCCGGCGCACACAAGATCCGTCTCTGGCTGCGCCCAGGCCTGGCCCGGCTGTTGTTCTGGCCGCTCGAAGCCCTGCAGCGCGCCGCTGGTTTGCCGGCTATCATGTCACGCGAAATGGTGACCGCCTGCGCCACCAACTTCAACTACTCCAGCCGGAAGGCCTGCCAGGAGCTTGGCTGGAGCTACCAGGACGCCCGCTCCATGTGGCACAGCACGATTGCAGGCGAGCTTGATTTGCTAAAAAATCGCCAAAAACGCGATCTGCTCTCCCGTCTAAAGCCTGTCGAACCCCGCGACTGATCCTTCACCTGCTGGCGAATATCCGGCCCATCCTGTTCTGGACAAATATCATGGTCGAAATTATTAAAAAAATTCACCCGATCAAATTCACTCAGGCCTTGTTTTACTGCAATGCCGTCATCTGGCTGGCATTCAGTCTGTCCAGCCTGTGGCTGTTGGGCCAGGATAATCTACCCAGCCGGTCCATCAGCCAGCTCGTGCTGGGCCTGGTCATGTTTACAAATGTTGCGGCCTATTTTTTGGGCGGCCAGGGACTTGGCAAATGCCAGAAAGAATACTTCTACTTTGCCGTGCTGGTATTGATCATCAATATCATCCTGACCGTCACTGACCAAATTAGCTGGTTTGGCTTCTTCAGCCTGCACTTCAACCTGCTGCTGCTCTTGATCCTGTTCCTGACCCGCGAACAATATTCCAATTAATCAGGCGCCAGGTACGCTGCCCCCGGATTCAAAACCTGGTCTTATCAGCAAGCAAGTTTCACATCAAATAATTTAATGCGAAACCTGCCTTTATATCATGTCGAGCGTCACTAAAGGATGTACAATATAGATAGGCTAATCACTTATTTCACCCGAAACAATCTGATCAGCCAGTAATCCGCAGATTGCGGATTACAAATCCAGCTTAATGGACAGGGGTGTGACCATCCAAAGCGGAACGATCGTCTGCTGCAGGCTTGCACCACACTTTATGCAAGCCTAAAAGGCACTCACAACAGCGACCACATTCCAACGGTCAAACATGACCGCTATTCATCCAACCACCAGCAGGCGTCCTGCAGTGGGCCTCTTACCCTGCCCTGGTGGAATGATTGTGCCGGCTGGCCATTTTTCGCCAGCTCACTGCCAGACAACCCGGACCGGCCAATCTCCACAACGGAGTCAAAGCTTATGAAAACCCAGGGTCACTTTTCATCCAAAAAAGTCATGGAAATCATGACAGGTCTCATCCTGTTCAGCCTCAGCGCAATCTACTGGATGGTACCGCTCGGCATCAGAGACGAGAGCGGAGAATCCTACATCCTGCTGGTCTGCCTGTTGACGGTTGGCTGTGTAATGCTCATTAAAGGCCTGCAGGACAAGTCGCAAAGTTAATTTTCGACCCTGACCAAACACACCTCCACAGCGACGTCTCAATAATACGGGTCTTCGCCGCAAGTG
>CAZLJB010000723.1:0-2090 GCA_964559195.1 uncultured Anaerolinea sp.
CCGGGTTGGTCGTCCCAGCCACCCTCGCGCCGCTGAGCGAGATTGTGGCAGTGGCAGGCACAGCCGTGAGTGTATAGCCGCTGCCGCAGCCCGACACCAGCAGATTGGCCGGATTGACCACCACCAAATCATCCGGCAGATGTACCGTCCACTTCGTGGCAGTCAGATCGGAATTATCCGGGTCAAATACATTAATTGTCAAGCGCGAGACCTGCGATGGATAAATGGTATCCGGGCTAAAGAAAGCATTAATCTGTGGGGGGGGTGGAGATAGACTGTGCCTGCGAGATCTGAGTCTGACTGATAACCAGTGCAACCATAACACTAAAAATTAGCAAGCCGTGCAATAAGTGTTTCATGGATTAACTAACTGCTCCTGGTAATAATCTACGCTTCAGACTAGCTTGCCGTTAATACCTAACTACGATTAATCTTTTGTGTCCTGAAAACCCAAAAAACATAGCAAATTATATCGGAAAACCGGGTCAAAAGCATCAATCTAAAGCAATTCCCAGGTTGGTTCGCCATGGTATATTTCAGTTCAAAATGAGAACCGCCTCCCTCCACTACAACAAACCCAGCAGCCTCCACCAGGTCACCTCGATCGGGATCAGCACCACCAGCGTCACCAACGTCAGCGGCAGACCGTACATCAGCACATGCCGGTTGCTGTACCCGCCCGTCTCGCCCAGCCCGAGCAGGATGGAGACATGCTGGAAGGGCAGAATATAATGCGTGGAAACCGCGGTATAGACCAGCAGCGCCGGCACCAACGGGCTCCAACCCGCCGAAACGGCGTAATGCACCATGGGCGGCGCCACGATCGACATGCTTGCCAGCGCGCTGCCCAATAGCATGTGGATCAGCATGGTCGACCCGCCGATCAGGGCGGCGAAGGCGTATGGATTTTGGGGCGGAACCGCCGGCAGCAGGCTGGCAGCCAGCCAATCCGACATGCCTGTCAGCCGGCCGACCGAGCCAATTGCCAGCGCGCCAACCACAAAGAAAATGATCGGCCAATTGATGCCCGTTGAAATATCCCTGGCATCCAATACATCCCCGATTACGGGCAGCGAAAGCCCCACCACCACCGCCAGTGCCACCCAGGCCGGGTCGATCTGATGGATAAAATCAGTCGTCCAAAGCAGCAGGGCCGCCAGCACCCACAGCAGGGTCACGATCTCTGCGCGGCTCATTTTCCCCAGTTTCTGCTGCTCCAGGCGCATGGCTGCATGGTCAATTTGCAGCGGGCCGCTCTGTGGAAAAACCAGCAGGTGCAGTCCTAGCATCAAGAGCGAGGCCAGCAGCCCGGGCACGGCCATATACTTTGCCCAGCCCAACCAGCTCAGGTTGACCCCGCTGAAACCGAGCGTGGCGATATTAAGGGTCGAGTCGCCGGTCAGCAGCATGGTGGAAGTGGCGGTGCTGGCCACAAAAACGGAGAGACCCAGCGAGGCTGCGTCCGCCGGGTTGACGCCGGCCTTCTTAATGATGGTCCGCACCAGTGACATGATCAGCAGCGCGCGCGGAAAAGGGTGCGGGATCAGGAAGCTCAACACAAAACCCAGCACATAATTCAAGATAATGATGCTGCGGTACGAATTGGCAAAGCGCAGCATGAAGAAATACGCCACGCGCTCGGCCAGCCCCGATTTCGTGACGGCCGCTGCCATCAGAAAGGCTGAGATGATCAACCACATCAGCGGCATGCTCCAGATCTTAAAGACCACCTCCGGCCCGGCCAACCCCAGCAGCATGTAGCTCAAGAGCATCAAAAGCGTGGCATACGCCGGCGGCACCACGTTGAAAACCCACCAGGTGACTGTGAAAATCGTCACCGCCAGGGCTTTACGTCCGGCCAGGCTCAGATCGCCGGGCAGGGGCAGCCACCAGATCAGGGCAGCCAGCAGCAGCGAAAGCACAATCCCGCTCAATTTGCGGTTCAAACCAGGCGTGGAGGATATGTTCAAGACAGGCCGGCCCTTTCCAAATGAAATCTACCCGATCAATTTCTGATAATCTTCCGGCGTATCCACATCAAACAGCAGATCGGAAGAGCACACGTCTGAACTCCAGTCACCTGAAGCTAT
>CAZLJB010000724.1:0-2082 GCA_964559195.1 uncultured Anaerolinea sp.
TTAGGTTATTTCGATGACACGCCGGATAACCTGTTTGCTTTATTTTGCGGACATACAAAAATTCCTTGGATGCCAGTCAATTTCTATTATGGGAAACCCGAGCAACGATATATTCGGCATCTTTACCCACACCGCCAAGCAGCGGCGAACTCAAACCCGTCTGAAAGGGAAGGCCGACAAAGTAAAGGCCGGTCGAGTCTTGAGCAACTCCCCGTGAATGAAGGGGATATCCGTGTTTGTCGAAAATAGGCAGTTTGATCCAGTGATAATCTGGACGGAAGCCAGTCGCCCAAATGACCCCTTCGGCTGGCAGGATGAGTCCATCCTCAAGCTGTAGTTTTCCAGATTGGACCCCTGACACGCGCGGGGTGAGAATAATTCCCGCTGCGGAAATTTCATCGCGGTTGGCGCGCCCCAATGGAGTGCCGTGATGGTCACCGGCTTGCATCTTGCGTCCAATGGGTGTATCTACCGTAAGCATGTGGGTCATAAACCACCAGATCAACTGCCCATCAAAGAGTTTTCCGAGAGGAGAATTGGCAGGGATACGTCCCACGTCACGCCCTGACAGCCAGACCTGCTTGCCTGTCTTAGCCAGTTCCAGCGCGATCTCGGCGCCGGAATTACCCGCTCCAACCACCAGCACAGATTTTACCGGTATCTGTTTCGGGTTATTGTAAGCACTTGAGTGGATTTGAAGGATCTCGGGATCAAGCTGACTGGTAAAAGCAGGCGTGTAGGGCAGGTGAAATGGCCCGGTTGCTACAATCACGTTCCTGGCAGAGAAGCTGCTTGTGCCTGCGGTTATCTGATATCCTTGCTCCGTATGCCGGAGACTTTCAACATTTACATTGTGGCGTATGGGTAGGTTGAACTTGCGCGCATAATCTTCCAGGTACTCAGCCACTTCATCTCTAGATGGAAGATAGTTTTTGGATGTCGAAAACGGCATTCCAGGTAGACTGTCAAACTGGCTGGGGGTAAATAACCGCAGACTTTCCCACCGGCAGCGCCAGGCGTCTCCGGAACGTGAGTTCTTATCGAGGATGATAAAATTAACACCCTGGCGAGCGAGAAAATAGCCGGCTGCCAATCCCGCCTGTCCTCCGCCAATCACAACCGTTTGGAAGGATTCTCCCTTGCTGGAAGTCTGCTGATCCTGTTCTGGGTCCATATCAAGCTCCTTATACCGATAAAATAAAATTAAATACATCCATACTGTAATCAATATATTTATGATACAATTAATATACAAAAGAGTCAATAGCCAATGACACCCAATTCCCCACCCAAACGTAAATACGACTCATCCAGGCGGAAAATGCAGGCCCAAGAAACGCGCCGCCAGATCGCTGTGGCTGCCCGCAGCTTATTCTTCGTCCGCGGCTACAGTGGAACAACCATCGACGCCATTGCTCAGGCGGCTGATGTCGCTTCTGAAACCGTCTATGCAATCTTCACTAATAAGCGTAATATCCTGTCCTATTTGATGGATATTTCCATCGGCGGGGATGAGCAGCCCATTCGTCTCATTGACAGGTCTGAACCTCAGGCAGTATTGCGTGAAACCGATTCACGACGCCTGATTATGGGGTTCTCCCAAGGGATCACTGAAATTCTGGCCCGGGCAGCGCATATTTTCGAAATCATGCGTTCAGCCGCAAAAACAGAACCAGATATTGAAGACCTATTGCAGCATCTGCTGAAAGAGCGCATGGAAAACATGACCGCTGTTGCTCGGCAAATTGCCGGCACAGGCAGCCTGCGGGAGGGGATGGAAATCTCAACGGCGGCCGAGTTGATTTGGACAATCACCAGCCCGGAAGTTTTCCTTTTACTGACCCGGGACCGTAATTATTCTCAGGAACAATACGCCGCCTGGCTCCAAGCCACCCTGGCGCGCTTGCTTTTGCCTTGAATTATCACTTGCGCCATCAATCACCTGGCTAAACCATTCAGATTTTGCCATTCAACCAGGTGAAAGGAACACCGAAGCAGTTCACCTGTCATCGGGGTTGATCATTAACCTGAAAAGTGGGAATCGCGGGCATAGTGGCGTTCTGACAGGGCATAGATCAGCAA
>CAZLJB010000725.1:0-2079 GCA_964559195.1 uncultured Anaerolinea sp.
ATTGGAATGGCATTTGTATTTACCCCGGCAGGTGATTGGCTAACCAGTTCGCTTAGCTGGCTGTTTGCCACTGATAGTCAACAACTGTGGTGGTTTGTGACACGTTCTGCAGGCATTGTCGCCTATTTATTGTTATGGTTTTCCACCGTTTGGGGTCTGGCAGTTCCATCAAGGATTATTTCCCCAGTATTGGATCAGGCCTACACCTTTGACTTTCACCAATTCATTTCACTACTCTCAATTGGGTTTGCCCTGCTCCATATCGTTGTATTAACCCTCGACCGTTACTTGCCATACTCAACCCTCCAAATATTAATTCCATTTCTATCCCCATACCGGCCAGTTTGGGTAGGGATCGGTGTAATTTCCTTTTACATCATATTGCTCGTCACAATCACTTTCTATATACGTACCCAGATTGGAATGAGCACTTTTCGAGCAATTCACGTCTTCAGCCTGCTTGGCTATCTTGGGATCACAATTCATGGTCTTTATTCCGGAACTGACTCTCCTCTGCTTTCCATGCAGCTGTTATATCGTGGCACAGGCCTGACAGTAATATTTTTAACTATTTACTGGTTGGTCATGAAATATCAAACCAATCGTGATGCCAGGAAAAGAGCAGAACAGGATGCTCGCTTAAATGCAGCGCGCCACCAGCCAAAAATTCGTTAGCACTTTTCAAATATCGAACATCAAACGCTGAATACGGCTACTCATCATCCGCCTTATTCAACGTTTTCATTTTAGCCAATTCTGGCCATATTTTCGCAATTCCCAAAACCACGAGAATTGTTAAAACGCCACCACCAACCACCGATATGATTGGGCCAAACAAAGCTGCGGCAAGTCCGGATTCAAACCCACCAAGCTCATTGGAAACACCAATAAAAATGCTGTTTACAGCCGAAGTTCGCCCACGCATCTCATCGGGCGTACGCGTCAGGATTAATGTACTTCGGATGACCACGCTAATATTATCCAGCGCTCCAAGTAAAATAAGCATTAACATCGAAAACCAGAAAGACGTCGACAGTCCGAATAAGATCGTAGCCAGGCCAAATCCAGCCACTGCCCACAGCAGCGTTCGGCCTGCATGCTTTAAAGATGGCGAGTGGGTTAACGCAAAAGCCATGATCAAAGACCCGACCGAGGGAGCCGCCCGCATTAAGCCCAGCCCCTGCGGACCCACCTTGAGAATATCAGTTGCGTAGACTGGCAATAAAGTTACCGCTCCTCCAAACAGAACCGCAAACATATCCAGGGTAATAGTCGACAGGATCAATTTATTCGCCCGCATAAAACGTAAACCTTCCGCCAAAGATTCCAATGTCGCCGATTTTCGCGATAAGGCCAGTGGACGCCCTTTTATCAGACTGATCAATACCAGGAAGGTGATTGAAGCCAGAAAGTCGAACAAATAAATGATAGTGACCTTACCCAGCATGGCCGCAGCCAACCCGGCCAAGGCGGGCCCGATAATCGCCGCCAATTGCCATGAACTGCTTCCCCAGGTGGCTGCGCTGCTAAACATTTCTGGTGGCACCGTTTGTGGAACAAGCGTGGCTGAGGCTGGTTCATTGAAAGCTCTGGCAATCCCAATCCCCAACAAACACAAATAAATTAATGCCAGCGGACCCTGATTGAAGGAAAGCACAGCCAGGCCAAGCGAACAAAACGCTAACAATAATTGGGTATAAAGAACAATGCGCTTACGATTATATTGATCGGCTACATGCCCGGCCGGGAGGGAGAGCAAGATGACAGGAATAACCTGCACCAACCCTATCAGGCCCAGGGCAAAGGCATTATGGGTTCGCAGCCACAACTCCCAGCCAATCGCTACGGATACCATCTGGTTGCCCAGTGATGAAATGAATCGACCTGTCAGAAGCAGACGAAATTCAGGATAACGAAGCGCCGCGTACGGATCGCGGCGGTCAGAATTGCTAGATGGATTACTCAAAGGTTACCTCACGCAAGTTGGCCAATTATAGACGATAAACTAATATCCATTTCAGCGTGAACATCAATTTCTCCAGATCGACATTCAAGCAATCACATTAATGTATAATTTTA
>CAZLJB010000726.1:0-2079 GCA_964559195.1 uncultured Anaerolinea sp.
GATAGCTTCAGGTGACTGGAGTTCAGACGTGTGCTCTTCCGATCTGGAAGACCGGTTTGCATTAAAAATTGGCGCTCTGGCGGCAGCCTCGGTTGTGATTGGTGTATCGGAATTGAGCGGCGAAGGTCTGGTGGCACTCTTCACCGACCGGCTCGGAAAGCCTCGCGCCCTGGCTTTTGGTCTGGTTGCCAGCGCGCTTTCATCCATCGCCTTGCCTTTGTTGGGACGCACCGAAATTGGTGCGCTGGTTGGATTGTTTTTCTTCTATATTACCTTTGAGTTTGTGATGGTCAGCCATGTTCCTATGATGACAGAAGTATTGCCGCGCGCGCGCGCCACGGTCATGTCATTTAACCTGGCGGGTCATTCGCTTGGACGCAGCTTGGGGGCTATTTTGGCAACTTTTATTTACCAGTCTTTCGGCTTTACGGCTGTGGCCGGCGTATCGGTGATATTTTTCATCTTTGGCTTGTTGGCCTTGCGTGAAATGCAGCGCTAAACCAGCCCTGTTGACAGACTTGCAGCACCAGAACCACACAATTCTCTCAAAAGTTACACCTTTTTTATTGTATACTGCTAGTAACGAAATGAAAGGAGTTTACCAATATGTCCTGGATGCCGATTGTTGGATGCTTGTTGTCTTTTCTTTCCATCGTTACGTTAATTGGTGGTGTGGTTGTTTTTGTCCGGCAGCGTAGAAATTTATCAACGCGAACCCCCACGGCCGGGAAGGTTCTCAGCCTGGAAACCCGGAGTGCGTCTTTCTCTGACCACACAGGCGGTATGATGTATTATCCGGTGATTGAGTATAAGAGCAGTTCGGGCCAGGTTTTCCAGTTCGAGTCTGATTTTGGGTCCATGCCAGCTGCCTACCGGGTTGGGCAGCAGGTTAAGGTGTTGTATGATCCTTCCAATCCAGGCAAGGCTGAAATTGATTCGGCTACCAGCCGCTACCTTTTGCCGGGCATCCTGGTATTTTTTTGCTTGGTTTTAGGTTGCATTGGTGGATCGTTTTTGATATTTGGGTTGCTCGCTATGTCGACGCAATAATCTATTCATCTCCATCCAAACATGAGGAAAAATATGTCAATCCATGAACGCAAAGTAATTAAATCGGAAAAAGCCCCCAAAGCCATTGGACCCTATTCTGTCGCAATCGAAAGTGGTGGTTTTGTTTTTTGTGCCGGACAAACTGGTATGGATCCGGCTACGGGTGAGCTTGTCAGCGCCGATCTGGAAGCCCAGACCCGCCAGGTATTAAACAATTTGAAAAACGTGCTCGAAGATGCTGGTACCAGCCTGGACAAGGTAGTTAAGACAACCGTTTTCCTGCGTGACATGGCGGATTTTCCAAAAATGAATGCCATTTATGCCGAATATTTTCCATCCAACCCCCCTGCTCGTTCTACGATAGCGGTGGCCGGGCTGCCCAAGGGCGGCATTGTGGAAATTGAAGCCATTGCCATCCGTTAACAACCAGGCAGCAGTTCTCATTTTGAGCTGAAATACCCCAAACTCCTTGCGAAAAAAACCATACTATGAGTTTTTGAAACCAGGCGCGAGTCGGCTGATTGCGTGGTGGTAGAATAGATGGTTGCGAGTTCAGGGTTAACCATCCTGATTGTGTCTGTCATCCTGCCAGCCCGGATTGGAATGCTCCCAACAGTATCAGTGATCGTACCCTGTTTGAATGAAGAATATCGTATCCAAAAGTTATTGGATGCGATTTGTTCTCAAACCTATCCGGCTGGGTTGCTGGATGTTACCATTGCTGATGCTGGTTCCAAGGATGGTACGCGTGCTGTCATTTTGGCTTTTCAGGAGCGACAACCTGGTCTTAAGCTGCAGGTTATCGAAAATCCTGCCGTCACCATCCCGGCTGGACTAAATTACGCCATAAGCGCATCGCACGGTCAGATAGTTTTGCGTCTCGATGCGCATTCAGCACCCTATCCTGATTATGTTGAAAAGTCAGTCGCAGCCCTTGAAGCCGGTAAAGGCGCCAATGTAGGCGGTATCTGGGAAATCCATCCGGGTGCCGAAACCTGGGTAGCCCGATCAATTGCGCAGGCGGCCTCC
>CAZLJB010000727.1:0-2079 GCA_964559195.1 uncultured Anaerolinea sp.
CCCACCCAGATTAGCCGGCATTCTTCCCGAAAAATCCCCTTGAAATATTAAATTAATTGCCTGGCCAGGGCCTGGATGCGGGCGGTCAGGGGATGGTCGGGGTAGGCCAGCACGAAGGGCTGGCTGCTGGCCAGGGCTGCCAGCTGTTCGGTGTGCGCCAGCACCAGCCCGCCGCCGCAGTGATAGGTCTCTTCCAGCTGCGTGTAGACCAGCTCCGCGTCCAGGGCTTCTGAGCTGTCGTTCAGCACCAGCCGGATATTGGGCACCTGCAGCTTGCGGGCAATCTCAACCGTCACGGCCGTGCCCTGAAAATCCTGCTGGTCGGGGTGCAGCACCAGCACCAGCTTGTTTGCGACGGCAATGGCGGTCATGGTATTCTCGTCCAGACCGGCGCGCGTATCCACCAGCACCAGATCCAGTTTCAGTTTCTTTTGCAGGCTGGCCAGCCCTTTGGTGTAGTGCGCCAGCTCGAGACGGGTGCGCAGCATCTGCATGACATCCGCCACGCGGGTGCTGGCCGGCACCAGGTAGAGTTTTCCGCCCTGGACCGGCGAAGGCAGCCGGTCCGACAGATCGTGTACCGTTTCCAGGATATCGCGCCGTTTCAGAATATAGTCGTTGAAGGTGCCCAGGTTTTCGTCATCGCCCAGGCCAAAGAATAAATGGGCCGTGGCGCCCTGAAAATCGGTATCGACCAGCCCGATCCGGTGCCCTTGCAGCGCCAGGCTGACGGCCAGGTTGGCAGCCAGGGTTGATTTACCAACGCTTTGGCGAAATGAGTGGATGGTGACATTTTTTTTCATGGGAATAACCTTAAAGTTGATGGCAATTTTTTGACCGCAGCTGCTGCCCGGGCGGGTCTGAAAGCGGGTTTGCCCGGGCTGGCGAATGGGATTTATTTGGCGTCGTTATCTTCGAGTTTGTCATACAGGCTTTGAAGCTGGCGCGGCATGGAGCGGGTCAGATGAGCGATCTGGTCGTTGGCCTCGCGCAGGCGCAGGTTGAGAACCTTGATCAATTCGATCGACATATCTGGGTGCTGGCGAATGAGGGTCAGAAAGGGTTCGGCGCTCAGCTTGAGCAGCAGCGAGTCTTCAATCGTGACTGCGCTGGCGCTGCGCGGGCTGTTCTCAAACAGGTTCATTTCACCAAAGGAGGCGCGCGCTTCCAGGGTAGCCAGGCGCACCACCGAGGCTTTGCGGTCGCCGGCGCGCTCAATGCCCACGCGTCCATTGACCACCACGTAAACCACACCGCCCGGGTCCCCTTCATTGAAAATGACGGTGCCTTGCGGTACCGATTCATCCTCGCAGATGCTGGCCAGCACTTTCAGCTGGTCCATGGTCATGCTCTGAAAGAGCGTGACCTGTTTAAGGAAGATAATACGTTCAATCACGGTCAGATGGGCTGTCATAGGTTCACCTTCGGAGGACGTTTCTGCCGGGTGGCGGGCCATGCGTGCGGCCGCCTGGGCTGCGCTGCGAACTTCATGGGCCGGGTCACGGCTGGCTTCCAGGATAAGGGCCCGGATTTCATCCAGGCTGATCATTTGGGCGCCGGATCGGGGCGTATCGTCCAGCAATTTATCGAGTAAATTGAGGCGGCTGCGCCGGCCGCCTTGGGCAGCGCTTGAAGCATCCGGGCTGGCGGGTGCCGGGCTGAGCAGGCTGCGGGCGAACTCGCCCAGGGCGTAGATGGCAAAGGCCCGGACCATATCGGATTGTGACTCGCCGGCCAGCTGCCGGGCCGTGCCGGCCGGGCTGCTGGGGCGGGTGGCGCTCCAGGTATTGGCGCCGATGCGGGACAGCTCGCGGGTGGTCAGGCTGGTTTCAAAGAGCGGTATGATCAATTTGACCAGCGCGGGGCTGATCAGGGCTTCCAGGGCTTCGCTGGCGTTGGCACGCGTGGCGTTCGATTCAGCGGCCAGCGATTGGGTGATGCGCTGGACGATTTTTTCGCCATGCCGGGCTGCCAGCAGGCCAAAGATCGCATCCAGTGAAACCTGGTTCATTTCATTTAATAGCTTGCGCAGCCAGATCGGAAGAGCGTCGTGTAGGGAAAGAGTGTTCAGAGCCGTGT
>CAZLJB010000728.1:0-2079 GCA_964559195.1 uncultured Anaerolinea sp.
CACACCGGTGCGACCGGGAGATGACAGTTCGAAAATAGTAGGCTCACGCATGGACGGCCTCCTGTAAAACTTCCACCAGCAGGTCAATTTCGGCCTTGCTGTTCATTTCGGTCACCGCTACCAGCATGTGATCCTTGAGGGCCGGGTAGTCCTGTCCCAGGTCATAACCACCCAGGATGCCGTGTTCCAGCAGGTGGGCGTTGACTTCGGCGACCGGGCGCCCCAGGCACAGGGCGAATTCATGGAAGAAGGGTTGGGTGAAGCACAGCCCCATGCCGGGGATCTTGCTCAGTTCTGAAGCGGCATAGTGGGCTTTTTGATAGCACAGGTTGGAGACTTGCTGCAGCCCGGCCTTGCCGACCACCGAGAGATAAACGGCTGAACCGAGCGCGAGCAGGCCCTGGTTGGAGCAGATATTGGAGGTGGCTTTTTCGCGCTTGATGTGTTGTTCGCGGGCGGTCAGGGTCAGGACGTAGGATTTTTCACCACGCGAATCGACGGTTTCGCCGACCAGGCGTCCGGCCATCTTGTGGACGTACTTTTTGAGGGTCGTGAAGAAGCCGAGCGAGGGGCCGCCAAACCAGAGCGGCAGTCCGAGCGGCTGGCCTTCGCCGACGACGATATCCGCGCCCATTTCGCCGGGGGTTTTGAACATGGCCAGGGCGGTCGGGTTGGCTACCACGCAGACCAGGGCGCCCTGGGCGTGCACAGCCTGGATGACCTTCGTATAATCGAAGACGCGTCCGAAGAAATCGGGGTATTGGACGATCAAGAGGGCGGTATCCTGGTCGACCAGCGGCAGCAGGGCTTCGGGCCCGGCCTGCAGGTCGGCGGCGCTGTCATCACCGGCCACATTGAGGTCCATGCCCTGCGTGTAGGTGCGGACCGTTTCGCGGTACTGCGGGTGGACGCTGGGGGACATGACGATCTTGCGGCGTTTGCCGCGGAAGTTGGCGAAGGCCATGTTCACGGCTTCGGCGGTGGCGGTGGCACCGTCATAATGCGAGGCGTTGGAGAGCTCCATGCCGGTCAGGGCGGTCATCAGGGATTGGTATTCGAAGATGGCCTGCAGGGTGCCCTGTGAAATTTCGGGTTGGTAGGGGGTGTAGGCGGTGTAAAACTCGCCGCGGCGCAGGACGTGGTCTACCACGGATGGGATATAGTGGTTGTACATGCCGGCTCCCAGGAAGGAGACCAGCTGCCGGCTCGATTCGTTGGCATCGGCCAGTTCGCCGAGCAGGGCCGCGGCTTCCATTTCGGTCAGCGCCGGGGGCAGATCCAGCTCGGGGAAGCGGTATTTGGCGGGGATGGCGTCAAAAAGCCCGTCCAGGCTTTTGACACCGATCGTCGCAAGCATCTCATCCCGTTCTTTGGGAGAGTGTGGAATAAAGGTCATTGTTTTCTCCGATCAGGCGGGGCGCCAGGCCTTGAAGGCTGGCGCGCTGCGTGGATAAGTTAGTGTGCGCGTGCGCTGCAGTCAGCTTCGTAGGCGGCGGCGTCCAGCATGCCGGCGACATCCGCGCCTTCGACCTGGATCATCCAGCCGGCGCCGAAGGGATCGCTGTTGAGGGTATCCGAGGCGGAGGCGAGTTCGGTGTTGATCGCCACGACCTTGCCGGCGACGGGTGAAAAGATTTCGGCGGCGGCTTTGACGGATTCGACCGAGGCGATCGGGGTGCCGGCGGTGACGCTCTCACCGCTTGAGACCAGGATTTCGACGAAGACGATATCAGAGAGCTGGCCCTGGGCGAAATCGGTCAGGCCGGCTTTGCCGCTTTGGGGGTCAAACCATTCATCACTCTTGGTGTATTTTAAATTTGCGGGGGTATTCATCTTTTACTGCTCCTTTGGGTTTGGATGGTTAATAAATTCCGGTTTTCTGGACAGAAATGCAAAAAGGGCGCACGAAATTAATCGTACGCCCTCTGTCCATGACCTGAGAGATTCGCCGCGGGTGGTTTGGCTTCAAACCGCCCGGCGGGCTTGCCCCGTCGGTGTCCCGTGTGGGACTTTCCAGAGTTATTCAGAACAGGGTCCTTTTGCCTGAGAGTTTCGTCCGGACGCGCCCGTCTCGGATTT
>CAZLJB010000729.1:0-2076 GCA_964559195.1 uncultured Anaerolinea sp.
TCAACACGCAAATCTGTTTTTCTGACAACTTCGCCCTCAAATGCTGAGCCATAAGGAACAGGGATCGGCACTTCGGTCATTTTGATCTTGACACCCCGTACTTCTATGCATTTTTGAATGAGGCGTTCCGCCCGTTCAAGATCATCTATTCCATCGATCTTATCAAATGGCATGGAAACAACATGTTCGTAGGTGGTGACACCGGTAGGCAGAATTTCTGGAATGACCGTGTCAGCGATGACAGGAAAGCCAAAATTAATGGCTCCTGCAGCGGCAGCGTACTTAAGGTCATCCACTTCACCAAGTGCCAGAACAAAGGCGAAGACGCGTTCTTTGTTGTAAAGTAGAATTTCCTGAGCCATTCCTGCTTTTAACCCACCAAAGGTCAAGGCTGAGCGAGCTGCGAAGCCAAGAGGGTAAATTGCGGAAATCGTGTCAGTACCAAATGGTACTGTATAGGTGTCGTAACCAAGTTCTACACCCTCTTCCTGGAGCTGATCAATGATAGAACGTCCGTTTACATTTCCGCATAAAAAGGTCAAAATGTTGCGTTTTTGAAGTTCTCGGACGATTTTTACTGCCACTTGGTTCGATTTTGCGCAACCTACAATTGCAGCAAAGCCGGGCATGCGACCATCGACCAGGGATATACCCCAAGAGCGCAAACGGATATCATCAATGGGGCCGTTAAGATAACCGCCTTGATCTCCGAGGGCCGGGTATGCAGTTCCGCCAGCTAAACTGAAGCCTGGCTTTCGTTCAGGTTGAAGGTTGTATATAAACCGAATCGCTTCAATTGTTTCTGCTGCGAAAAGAGTGGCCATTCCGCTGTCCAGTGTTTCACCCAGATATGGAGTCCAATGCCGGTTGGCCGGGGATGGATGCAGCAGATTGCGAGCATGTTTAACAACATCTACTAATTGGCCGAGTTTTTCCACCGCCGCACCGGTTAAAGCATAGATCGTTGGAAGATAATAAGCCGTATTCGGAAAGGAAATTGGCGTTTCGGGCCCCTTTTCTGCGAGGGCCTTATTGAGCATGAATTCAGCTTCGGTTACGAGTGCATTTGCGCCACGGATGGCTCTTGTTGCAATATATCGCGACATATGTTCTCCTTCGTTATTTCAATTGAACTTCATTTCTTAGACACCGTAGCCTTGAAAGTGTCATGATTTGAAATTCAAGTTGAATTAACTATCCATAAATGGCTTCTCGCCGTTGTTCGAATGGTAAGGCTTCAAGTTCCAACATGCGGCTATCGCCAGATTTCCCGAATTTATTTGGATCCCAGGCAGGTAGTCCGAGAGCTGCGCGTTTTTTGTCGATGTGATCGAGCGTAGCCGTAATCATGTCATCCGGGTCCCCGATAAACTCTAATTTACCGCCATAAAGTTTTTCCCAACCCTCGGAAATGTATTTTAGAACATGGTCGCTGTCATCGACGCGGTCAGGCATGCCACCGATGGGAGATTGACCACCGAAGATGACGTATGCCCCAGACGCAACGCAATAAGCTGCAATTGCCAGAGCTTTTTCCGACATCCATTCAGGTGCCAAACCAACAGCGGGAATTTGGTCGATATCATCGCCCAACCCACCTTCTTCGGCCATTTGTGTCAGAACTGTCAGAATACGGGTATTATCCACGCAAGAACCCATGTGGAGCACTGGGGGAATGCCCACGGTTTCGCAGATTTCTCGCAGACCTGGCCCGACTTGGTCCAGCCCGGCTTCCCCGAGTAATAACCCGAGTTTCGCTGATGCAATTGCACCACAACCGGTCTGGACAATGAGAACATCTTTTTTTAAGAGTTCCCGCACGACCTTTACATGCAAGTAATCCTGTTTGGAACGTGGGTTATTGCAACCAACAATTGCGGCCACACCCCGAATGCGACCACTCATAATGGCATCATTTAGTGGTCTGAAAGATGCCCGGTAAGAGCCCCCCAACATATAATTGATGTATTCATGTGAGAAACCCGGAATTAAATCTTCTTTTTCATCAGGTATTTGGATTTCGCCACGATTTTTGTAATTATCAATCGCAACTTTGAGAATATTTTTAGCAACTGT
>CAZLJB010000730.1:0-2075 GCA_964559195.1 uncultured Anaerolinea sp.
GATAGCTTCAGGTGACTGGAGTTCAGACGTGTGCTCTTCCGATCTCGCGATGCGTATTTTCGTAAGTCACGTGACATTTTTTCTCCAGTTTACCAAATAAACCATTATTTCAATAACAGCCGGATTTTTCGACTTAAGTTTGCCCTTAATGTAAATTCATTTAGTAGTTTTGGCAAAATATCTTCAGTTGCAATTTCGCCAATACGTACTACTTCGTGAATATTAACCCTGTCGAGTAAATTGATTCCATTCACAGCTGGCCTCACAATCACTTCCGGTTTATCCAGCATAAGGCGCAACTCAGCCATTTGTCGAGAAGCAATATCTACCGAATCGGCAAATATTCTAAATGCCTGGGTGATATTCATTCTTGCGATTTGTTTTGTAAAAGGATTTGAGGCCGGGAGCGAATCAATTCCAATGGGAGTGGCTGGAGAATCTAAGGGTAACATCAGCGTAACTGCAACAATTGGCAAATCAGGTCTTAAAGCTCGTGCGGCTCGCACAGGAACAGGGTCTAACGTTCCTCCATCGATAAGATTATAACCATCCAATTCTTTCGGGACGAACAAACCCGGAACAGCTATCGAACCTAAAATGGCGTCTATAACACTACCATTTTGTAATATTATTTCTCGATTTGAATTTAAATCGACAGAAACAGCAGCACAAGGGATTTGCAAATCATCAAATTTTGAATTACCGAGATATTTTTCAAGGAATGATTGTATACCACGAACTCCCAACAATCCAGGACCGTCCGCAAGCGGCCAACCATAAAGCTTAGCTTGATCAACATGCGAAAATATATCCTCGATTTCATCTGGGGAATAACCAGAAGCATAAAAAGCAGCTACAATTGATCCAATGCTGGTGCCAGCAACGGCTCGTATTTTAAAGTTAGAACGCTCCAAAACACGTAATACACCGATATGCGCCGCGCCTCTCGAACCACCTCCGCCAAAAGCAATAGAAACATCCATAGCTTTCAATTATACCCATTCGAGACAAGACCGATGCAATTTGGGTGCAAATCGTTGGATTTCGAAAAAAAAATTACAAGGGCATAAAAAATGGGCATTGTTTACGAATCGACCGAATCATCTTCTCCTATCATCACGCGGGCGGTTGCAGCAGGCTTACAAAATCGAACTATCAATAATTATGAGTTTCCTGATTGGCAACGTAATGTCCTGCTTGGTCTAGGTTTATTACCGCAGACTATTGGACGGAATATCATAAGCCATTTTCAATCCTTTTCAGGATTACCACCTTCCTGTCTTGACCAATTTTCACTTGACCAATTAATTCAAAGTAGACTGGCGGACTATCAAAACATAAAAAGCCGTCACCCTGCTGTAGTTATCGGAGCAGGGTTGGGAGGCGCGTCAACTTATCTATCGTTGTCTTTAAATGCGCCCTTTTTACCGCAATCCTTTGTAATCACTTTGAAAAAAGGCAGCTACGATGGGAATGTAGAAAAATATCTCAATCTTTCGCTCGGTGCCGCCTTGAAAATTGCTGATCAAGATCCAAGATTGATGACCATTCAACACTTTGATCCTGTCCATGACGGTTGGCTAACCAGATTTGTAAACCACTTACGTTTTAAACTCATTGATTTACCCGAATCCTATGCAAGTTTCATTCGCGATCACGTAGAACCGGGTGGTGCGGTTGTTTTTCTAGACGGTATGGCCCAATGGTTAAGATATCGAGTTGGTAAACGCAGTGTTTTTCAAGTTGGCGGATGGGGTGATATCTCTCCCAAAGAATATTTGGAAGGGAGTCAAAGAATTGACGATAATGCAAAGATGTCTGGGCTAAAAACAACCAGGTGGCAACTGGGTAACGATTGGCAACTGGAAAATGGACCCGAGTCTGAATGGGGATGCGAACCTGGATTGGCAGATGCATTGCAAGTTTTTTGCGAGAGCCATGGATATCGTTTCGTTAGAATTAAATTTCCGCACCCAAACGACTTCTCACGTCTGGCTTTTAAGGTAGCAGAGCGATTAATTGAGAAAGATGGTCGTACTGCGGCGGGCACACTTGTAGAATGCTTTTCCCAATTT
>CAZLJB010000731.1:0-2072 GCA_964559195.1 uncultured Anaerolinea sp.
GGTTGGCTTTGTGGATGACAACCCACAAAAACAGGGCGTCATCATCCACGGACTGCAAGTACTTGGAAGTGTGGATAGGATCCCTGAGCTGGTCGAGAAATTGCGGGTGGAAGAAGTGATCGTGGCCATGCCAACCGCGCCAGGTGCCACCATCCGGCAGATCTTGCGGCTGTGCGAAGAAGCTGGTGTTTCTTCAAAATCCGTGCCGGGTATCTTTGAACTGCTGGATGGCAAGATCAAACTCAACCGCCTGCGCGGGATCAACATTGAGGATCTGCTCAGGCGCGAGCCAGTGGTAGTCAATGCCGACAAAGTAGCTGACTTGCTGACCGGCAAGCGCGTGCTGGTCACAGGCGCCGGAGGCTCGATTGGGACGGAGTTGTGCCTGCAAATTGCCCGCGCCCAGCCTTCCCAGTTGATCGCGCTGGGACATGGAGAAAATAGCTTATTCCAGCTGAGTGCTCAACTCAAAAAGCTGAGCACCGGCGAAAAAGATCAAAAACAACCACGCTACGAATTCGTGGTGGCAGATGTCCGCGACCGAAAAAGACTTGAATCGATCTTCACAAGCTTTGCGCCACAGATCGTCTTCCATGCCGCGGCACACAAACATGTACACCTGATGGAAGAAAATATCGCAGACGCTGTTACAAATAACGTGCTGGGAACCTTCAATCTGCTGGAACTTTCAAAGCAACACGGGATCGAACATTTTGTGATGATCTCGACTGATAAGGCAGTTGAACCAACCTGTGTGATGGGTGCCACAAAACGTGTGGCAGAACAGCTGGTGCAGGCCGCCGGGCTTGAGAGCGAGCGACCCTTTGTGGTCGTGCGCTTTGGAAATGTCCTGGGCTCGCGCGGCAGTGTGGTACCCATTTTCCAGAAACAGATTGAAGACGGCGGGCCAGTGACGGTTTCGCATCCTGATGTGGAGCGTTACTTTATGACGATTCCCGAGGCGGTTTTGCTGGTCTTGCAGGCAGCAACCATTGGACATGGCGGTGATGTGTTGGTACTGGACATGGGCGAGCGCATCAAAATCCTGGATTTGGCCCAGGATATGATCGAGCTTTCCGGATTACGGGTCGGACAGGATATCGAGATTGTTTATACCGGATTACGGCCCGGAGAGAAATTAATTGAAACATTGGTTTCTGAAAATGAACATCCGGGGTATACTGAACAGGATAAAATATCGGTTATCCACAAAGATCAAGCCCCTGATTTTAGTCAGCTGGCGCAGGATGTTGACAGATTGATCGCGTTTGCGCGGGCCGGCGAGCCCGAAGCCACCCGCGAGAAATTGTATGCAATGGTCAGGAGTTAATCAGGATTGATTTTTATCCGGCTGGCCTGAGGCTTGAAGAACAAAATGGACCGGTCAAGAAGCAGTTCCGTCGCGGTTACCCCGCAAGGGGGCGCACAAACCGCGACCGCTCCTCATGACAAAAGTAAGTCCTTCGGACTCATTTTTACAACAAAACGTGAGTCCGAAGGACTTACTTGGAGCTTGAGCCGGGACTTTAGTCCCAGGCGGTTGGTTTTAATATGAAAATTTTTATCCGCGATGCCAAATATCCTCAAAGCTAAATGAACTACACGGCAGCATCGAGCGCCGGCATGTGAGCGAAAACCTCGAGCCGGTTTGGAAAAGATAGTTACGGAGAATAATCGGTTATGATGACAGGTTTTGGTTTTATGATTCTTACGGATGCAATTTTAACCCTGGTTGCGATTGTATTTGGCATGATCTTAAGGTTGGAGATATTACACAGCGGGTATTCGTTGTTTGGATATTTTCTCTGGCAAATCGGGCCTTTTCTGGTTTTTTCTGTGATCCTGCGCCCAACGGTTTTCTATTTCACAGGTATTTATAATCGCTTATGGCGCTATGCTTCCTGGCGTGATTATCTACGGCTGGCGGCTTCCATCCTGGGTGGATCAGTGATCCTGGCGCTGGCGACACTCTTGATCATCTATCCCTACGGGATGCATACTTTCCCACGCTCACTGTTGATTCTGGAAGGGATTTTTAGTTTGCTGCTGCTGGGGGGCTGGCGGGCAGTATT
>CAZLJB010000732.1:0-2071 GCA_964559195.1 uncultured Anaerolinea sp.
TTTTCCTTCCCCGCCCGCCCCCCGTCATTACAATGGCTTGTACCCTCCTTCCCCACACGGCGCCTTTCCGGACTTATTGGGCCTCTTTTCCATTTTTGGGCTTTTGTTTATTTCCCTGGTTTGGAAGGCACCCCCCGGCCTATCAAAGGGCCCAGCAAAGCCGATGCCGGCGCAGCTTCCTTGAGCTTCGGTGAATTATGGACGGAAAGCACGCCCTATTTCTGGCGCATGTTTGGGCTGAACCTGATGGTAGGCCTGCCATTTTTCATCCTGATCGTGATTGTGCTGGCCGGGTTGGGTTTTGCTGGATTTGCCAGCTTCAAGAACGGCATGACAGGCTTTGGAGCCAGCGCGGCGATCATCGGGTTGCTGGGTATCTTCATTGCGTTTATGTGCGTGATTTCGATCGTGGGTCTGATCGTCAACATGGTCGTATCGCAAGCCCAGAATGCCATTGTGCTGGAAGATTTGGGTGTGCTGGAAGGTTTTCAACGCGGCTGGGGCGTCTTTAAATCAGCCCTGCTGACCATCATCTTGTTTACCATCACCCTGGCTGTACTGGGCGGGGTGGTTGGTTTTGTGATGGCCATCCCCATCATTATCATCGTCATCCCGGCCGCAATTGGCCTGGCGGTCAGCAGCAGCAGCGGAAATTACCTGCTGCCGATCCTGATCGCTGGCGGCTGTTTCATCGCCTATTTGCCCATCCTGCTGATCCTGAGCGGCATCCTGCAAGCCTACATCCAATCGGTCTGGACCCTGGTCTACCGCCGCCTGACAGCGCCTGCCGCGGCGCCAGCTGTCCCGGTGGGAGTCAGCTGACATTTAAATGTAGAGTTTTCACGGGGAGAACACCCGTGAAAACTCTACTTACATGGGAAATGCACCAGCGCGTGCGCTGGCAAACCAGCCAATGACCTCCGCGTGGAAGACAAGGGGGTTCCGGGTGGTTTCCTTCCCACCCGGATTAATATCCCGGCTGGCTCCTGACAGCCAGGATATTATTTGATTTCCGTTAGAGTTTCCCAACAGACAGCCTGATGGCTTGACAAAAGTATTCGCCGGGTATATAGTTCAGCGCGCTTAACTAATAGGCAGGCTTAACTATGACCGATGCAGTCCAATTAACCGAAACCGTTCGCCAATGGATGGATGTCTTCGCCACCCGCTCTATGCACGCCTGGACACGCTACGTCAAGGCCTCTGGACTTTCCATGCCGCAGTTTGGCATCCTGATGAACCTGCATTACCAGCACAGCTGTGGCGTCTCGGATATCAGCGAGCGCATGGATATCAGTCCGGCTGCCGCCAGCCAGCTGGTTGAGAAACTGGTTCAAAGCGGTTTGTTGGAACGTATTGAAGATCCCAGCGACCGGCGCGCCAAACTACTGAGCCTGTCGCCCAGGGGTCGAGCGCTGATCGAAAGCGGCCTGGAAGCCCGTTCCAACTGGGTGGATGAACTGACCGCCGCGCTGACGCCGGATGAATACGAGGCCGTAGCGGCCGCGCTCAGTTCGCTGACCCGGGCTGCCAGCCGCCTTGAAATGAAAAAAATAGAAAAACATTCCTGATAAATCAACATGGAGTACAAGAATGGATCAATTATTATTAAAAGATAAGGTCGCCGTGATTACCGGCGGCTCACGCGGATTGGGATTGGCAATTGCACAAACCTATGCCAGCGCGGGTGCGAAGATTGTGATTGCCTCGCGCAGCCCACGTTCTGTTGAAGCAGCCGTGGAACTGCTGATCGCCAGTGGCGCACAGGCCAGTGGTCTGGCCTGTGATGTGGCCGAGCTGGCCCAGGTGGAAGCCCTGGCCGCACACGCGCTTAAGACCTTTGGACGCATTGATATCTGGGTTAATAACGCCGGACTATCCGCGCCCTACGGACCGACTGCCCATATCCCGGCCAGTGACTTTTCACAGGTCATCAACACCAACATGGTTGGCACGTATAACGGCTCGATTGTGGCCATGCGCCATTTTGTGCCCCGCAAAAGCGGCAAACTGATCAACCTGCTGGAGATCGGAAGAGCACACGTCTGAACTCCAGTCACCTGAAGCTATC
>CAZLJB010000733.1:0-2059 GCA_964559195.1 uncultured Anaerolinea sp.
GGGCAGCGCCTGGATAGAGGCGCGCCGCAGCGGTCGCAGAACCGGGAGACGCTCCGCAGTATCTGTCCACAGGTTGAGCAGACCGGCCCGCCTGCCGGAGAGAGGCTCGCCGGCAGCGGGAAAGATCTCGGGGTGTCTCGTTTTAGCCCGTTGGCTGCCAGATCCAGTTCCTTTGAGGCCTGGACGGCCAGCTTTTTCAACTCCAGCTTTGCTGATTTGCTGCGCGTCTCAAGCAGGTCTTCTGTTTGTTGAAGACCTGCTTGCAAAGCGCTGCGCACCGCCCGAGTCTGAGAATGAACAGCCTGCGTGCCCACATTTTTCAACAGCCGGGCAGCCAGCCTGCTCCGCAAGAAGAAAATGGTCAGGAGCAAAACCAGCAGCCCGACGAACAAAATCCAGTCTCGGGTCAGGCCCGTGTTCCAGGCGTACAGGCCGGCCAGGCAGAGCGCTGCCACGGCCAGAGAAAAAAATATCACAAGCCACTTGCGGGCGCGGAGTCCCGGCTTGCGGTTTTGAAAAAGACGCTGCATCAGAAGCTCTTCTTAGCCAATCGATGTGCCGCAGTTATCGCAAAATTTAGCCCCGCTGCGCAGGCTGGACCCGCATTTCGCGCACACAGCTTGCATTGGTTTGCCGCAGTGATCGCAGAATTTGGCTTCGCTGCGGGTGGGTTTACCACAAGATGGGCAAGCGACGTCGGCCGTGGCAGGCTTTTGAGGTTGAATGGGCGCCGGCTGTGAGGCGAACCCGGTTGACATGGCGGGAGAGCCCCCAATTGAAATCATGTAACGTTCCACCATCGCCCAGGTTTCATCGATGAGTTGCTTTTGCTTAAAGGAAGTATAGGCGGGCAGTGCCAGCAGTGGCCAAAAGAGCACCGAGGCCGCCACAGCACTGACTGCGTTCGCGCCCCATTTTGCGTTACCAGTCTGCACCAGCACGTTGTCTCCCTGCGTGGTTGCCGTTACGGTTAGGGCAACATTATATTTCTTGATGAAGTCTTTCCCACGAGATTGGATCATCACTCCACCGGGAGAAGCCACGACCTGAACTTCGAAATCCTGGCTCTCGAAAAAACGGGAAATTTCTTGTGAAAAATATTGAAAGTCGAAATTACTGGTCCGGTACGTTCTTTGATCTGCCATATAAACATCCTCCTGGGAATATTGCTTGGTGAGATTGAATTTCGTTGATTTGCATTGACCGTAAAGCCGCCCCCCCGTACAGCGCTAAAATACTTTTAGACAATCAATACCTTATTGGTAAGTATACAGCATTTTTCCTCAACATTACAACCAACCCGCAGCCTATCCGACCGTCAGGTCAGATAGGCTGCGGTAAAATACATCCTTGTCCTTGCGCCAGAAAAGAAAATCCAGGCCACCACTAGCTCGCCCCAGGAGAAATGATGATCCAGGAATTTGTTAGTGTAGAAGTAACACCCATCGAAGAAAAAGAAGTCCAGAAATGGCTCGAAACACTGCGAAAGCCTCATTCTTCGCGCAAGATGCTTTACTGCCCGGACAAAAAATACATCATCGACGTCACCCCCATCGGCGAAAGTGCAGACACCCTCACTCTCGGATTGCTCGACCAGATGATTCAACGCAGTGGGATTGTCAGAGTACTCGGTAAATTTTGCGAACAATTTGTCACGGATGCCATCGAAAGAGCCGAACCCGAGTTTGGCTCCGTCGCAACCATCTACTTATTTGAAGTCGGCGGCAAAAGAATTACCCTGGTAAGGCGCATAAAACTGACCACCGAACGCTGGATAAAGGTCGACAGGCTGTAAAAACGCACCCACCCCCCACCTATCCGTCAGTTAATTAAGCGACTGTTCAATCCGGTGAAAACCCTGTACACTCAATATAGCACCAACCAACCCAGGAGCAAACCCATGCCAACAGTCCCCGTCCTCCGTCTGAACTTCCCCCATTCACAAAAAAATTGTAACTACTCACCGGGTGTTTTCCCAGGTAGGAAACCATCCCCAAGAAAGAGAAGAAGGTGTTTTTTTGTGGATTTTTGACGGATATTCATCCGTCAAAAATCCACC
>CAZLJB010000734.1:0-2059 GCA_964559195.1 uncultured Anaerolinea sp.
AAGGTTGAATCAACGTGTCGATGATGAGGGAACGGAAATCGAAAAATCCAACATCCCCTGTCGGAAAATATGTTTCTTTTGCGGATCTTCCTGGGGGTCGTATGTATGCCCAGGCATTTCAGGGTTATTCAGGCGATGAAATAGTTAAAAAATTTGGGGAAAAAATTTTGATATTTAAGGAAGCTTGTGAGCATCAACATGGTCTTATTGATAACCTGGCTGATGCAGCTTATACTTTTGATGTCCTTCCAAGAATCAAAATTCAGGTTATTTACTGGTTGGGAGATGAAGATTTCCCTTCATCCTGTAAAATCCTTTTCGACGCTGGGGTTACGCATTATGTCCCTATCGATGCATGTGCTATCATCGGGTCAAACCTGGTTCGTCAACTAATAAAATATAATCAGGCGACCGATACAACCAAATAGGAAAAACTATTCCTGAAAATTTTTAAATCAGGATCTTTGTTTGAAGGGAGTTTTCGATAAATGAAAATTGCAATTACCGGAAAAGGTGGAGTAGGAAAAACAACACTCACTGCGCTTATCGCGCAGGTATTGGCTTCGCAAGGTCGAAAGGTTTTGGCGGTTGACGCAGATCCGTCACCGTGTCTTGCTGGCGCGTTGGGCTTTCCAGATGATTTGCGGGCAAAATTGTGTCCGATCGCGGATATGGATGATTTGATTTATGAGCGGACTGGAGCAAAAAAGGGCCAAGTCGGTGGATTTTTTACGATTAACCCTCGGGTGGATGATATTCCAGAGAGATTTAGTGTAATTTATCGCGGTGTTCAGCTACTCGAAATGGGAAGTGTGGAGTTGGGAGGCTCTGGTTGCATTTGCCCGGAAGCCGCCATGTTGAAGACATTATTTACAAATTTGATGTTTCGCAAGGACGAAGTGCTTTTGCTGGATATGTATGCAGGCGTTGAACATCTTGGTCGTGCGACAGTAGATTTTGTGGATGCCATGTTAATTGTAGTTGAACCTACCAGAAGATCTTTGGGGACAGCTGTGCAAATAAAAAAACTAGCAAATGATATTGGTTTGAATCGAATATATTTGGTTGGAAACAAGGTTCGTAATCAAGACGAAGAGGATTTTCTAAATCAGGAAACTCCTCAAATTCCGATACTTGGTTTTTTACCGGCTGATTTGGCTGTTCAGGAAGCAGATAGGTTAGGTATTCCCGTATACGATCGGGTGATTTCATTAAGAAATGCTGCGGAAAGCATAACTGAAAAACTTAAACTTGCAGAACGAACTGTTTGAAATTTCTTTGATTTTATAGGAAGGAATAATTAATTATGACAACAACGATTGCGTTGGCAGGCAAGGGTGGGGTTGGTAAAACCACCGTGGCAGGAATGTTGATTAAGTATCTTGCTCAAAATCAGACCGGTTCAATATTAGCTATTGATGCTGACCCGTCGTCTAACTTGAATATGGTGCTGGGTTTGGATTTAGACGTAACGGTGGGCGAAATTCGTGAGGAGATGCTTCATCAGGTTAAGGATTCTCTGACTCAGGGTGGAGCCGCGATGGGCGGGCTCCCGGGTGGAATTTCGAAACGAGAGTATTTGGAATATCATGTCCGTTCATCTCTGGCCGAAGGCGCTCGTTTTGACTTAATTGCCATGGGTCGTGGTGAGGGACAGGGCTGTTATTGTGCGGTTAACCATAATCTCCGTGAGGTAATTGATGGGCTGAGTCGCCATTATGCTTACGTTGTTATAGACAACGAAGCCGGCATGGAGCATCTCTCACGTAGAACTACGCGAGATGTACAGCATTTACTAATTGTAAGTGACCCATCCCAACGAGGTCTGGTTGCAGCTCAACGGATCGCTGATATGATCAAGGAATTGGATGTGCGTATTGAAAATGCTTATCTGGTCATTAACCGGGTTCAGGGTTCATTGCCTCCCGAAGCACGTGCTTTTGTAGATAAACTGGGTATTCCATTGTTAGGCACAATCGCATCGGACGATGAACTGGCGGCGTTCGATTTTTCGGGACGTCCGTTGGTCGATTTAAGTGATGAATCGGTTGTTTATCGC
>CAZLJB010000735.1:0-2057 GCA_964559195.1 uncultured Anaerolinea sp.
TCTCGGAGCCAGTAAGCCGCTCTTGCGAAACCCTGATTACGCTTATTTTTTTCACGGACCGGATGGCATGGGTGGCACCAACCCGGGCGAACCAAAGCTTTTGCCGCAGAGGTCCCACGCTGTCCCGGCATTTATCGAAGCGGTTCGTAAATACCCGGATGAGATCACCCTGGTTGCCCTGGGTCCGTTAACCAATCTGGCGCTGGCCTTTGCTCAGGCACCGGATGTCGCTGCCAAAATAAAAATGTGTTATGTCATGGGGGGCGTGGCCAATACACTTGGCAATATCACCCCGGCAGCAGAGTTTAATATCTGGTTCGATCCCGAAGCTGCGCGCATGGTTTTTCATTCGGGATTGCGATTAATGATGGTTGGTTGGGAACATTGTCGCTGGGATGCTAACTTGAATGAAACCGAAATCCAGGCCATGCGTGCCTATAAATCCCCTTACGCTGATTTTGCCATTAATATAAATACCACGGCTACAAAAATTAACCGTGAGATTTACGGTGAACCAGGCATGACTCTGCCAGATCCAATAACCATGGCAATTGCCATCGACCCGGCCATTGTCCTGCGCAGTGGTAATTATTTTGTGGAGGTTGAAACCCAAAGCGATTTAACGCGCGGTGCCACCGTGGTCGATGAGTTGAATGTTACCCGTCGGCCCCCGAATGCCGAAGTGTGTCGCCAGATCGATATTCCGCGCTGGAAAGAAACGCTCTATCGGGCTTTGCGTCAGGTATGAGAGATAATCCTGATGGTGCCTGTGTTTTTCTGGGTGGTTCTTCGGTGGATATCATCCTTGAAATGCCGCATATCCCGCTGCCGGATGAAAAAGTCCTGGCTCATTTTTCAGGTATCCAGGCCGGCGGGCTTGTTTCAAATACTGCCTGTGCCGCGGCCCGCCTTGGTCTCAGAACTGCCTGGGCCGGGGTGGTTGGGGATGATGAAGGTGGTAAGCTGGTGCTTTCGGAATTTAAACGCACCGGCGTGGATATCACCCATACCCGGGAATTGCCCGGTGCCCGTTCAGATTTTTGCGTCATCATGCTTGATTCATCCCGAGAACGAACCATCCTGGTGGTGGAAACAACCCCCAATATGCCTGATCTGGACCAATCCCTGTTGGATACGCTTGCCAATGCCCGGCTTGTTTACTTGACCCCGCACAGCCCTGAAATTTTTGCTGTGATTGAAGCTGCGGTTCACAGCGGATCAGGGCAGCTTGCCATTGATGTGGAAGCCGGCCTGGCGCTGCCAGCCTCAGAAATTGATTTCTGCCTGTCCCATGCCGATATTATTTTTACGAACCGGAGCGCAATTCGGCGTCTTTCGGGTGAAAATCGCCTGGAGCTCGGAGCCCGCAAATGGCTTGCAAAAGGCGCCAGCCTGGTTGTTGCCACGCTTGGGGCGCTGGGGGCCGCTGTTTTTAGCTCATCAGAGACTTGTTTCGAGCCGGGCTATGTCGTTCCTGTGGTCGACACAACCGGGGCGGGGGATGCCTTCCATGCCGCTTTTTTGTTTGGATTGCTTTCAGGTTTGGAGTTGACAGAAACCCTCCAAATTTCAAACGCCGCCGCCGCGCTTTCAGTTCAAAAACTGGGTGCGCGACCCGGGCAGCCTGCTTATGAGGATATCCAGGCTTTTCTGGCAGCGAAACCACAATTAACCAATCATGATGCTATAGGAGATTTTTAATATGAATGGAATGGTAGCTCAGATTCACAGTATCCCAGATTTAATCCGCGCTGTAGCACGTAGCTATGATGATGAAGTACGTACAACGCTTGACCACATGCTTTGTTTATCCGCCAAACGCGTCTATCTGACTGGTTGTGGTGATTCTCATCACGCGTCAGTCGGTTCCGAACTTGCTTTTGAACACCTGGCTGGCATCCCAACTGAAGCCCTGACCTCCATGCAGTTTTCCCGCTATGCCGCTGAATACATGCCTCGTTCTGAACCAGGCACCAATCTTGTGATCGGTACCTCCGTCTCAGGGGAAGTCTCCCGCACCCTTGAAGGCTTGTTGTTGGGGAAAAAACACGGTGCCA
>CAZLJB010000736.1:0-2055 GCA_964559195.1 uncultured Anaerolinea sp.
GAATTTGAAAAAGATCTCAAGATGATGGAAGTAAATGCCCTGGGTGCCCTGGCCTGGTTCAACAGCGTGGCTCCCATATTCCAGGCATTACATTCTGGGCACATTGTTGGCATTTCATCGGTGGCCGCCGACCGCGGTCGGGTGGGAAATCCGGGTTATAACGCCTCCAAGGCCGCCCTGGCGACTTATCTGGAAGCCCTGCGCAACCGTCTGACCCGCCAGGGTGTGCACGTGCTAACCGTCAAACCCGGCTTTATGGATACAGATATGTTAAAAGCCTCGCCCCGCACTTTCTGGGTGGTCTCGCCCGAACAGGCCGCCAGGGATATCTGCATAGCGATTAAATCACGCAAGCAAACCATATACAGCCTGGGACGCTGGGGGCTGGTGATGCTGGTCATCAAACACATTCCGTCGGTCATTTTCCGGCGCCTATCTTTCTAAGACATGGAGGGAGGGCAGAACGAGTTCCCATCCAAAAAACTGCCTTCTATATAAAAAAATATGGCTACTGCAACACTTCCTTACGAACGCCTGACTTACCTGGAGAATTTCGGTCACTCCCTGCGCGCGGCATCCTATCTCTACAAGCCAGAAAACACAGATGATATTGAAACTGTTTTTAAATATGCCAAACAAAATGGCCTGAAGGTTACTCTGCGAGGTGCGGGTCGTTCTTATAACGATGCCGCCCTTAACAGCGCCGGGATCGTGATGGATCTGACCGGGATGAACAAAATCCTGGACTGGAATCCTGAAACCGGCCTGATCAGCGCTGAACCAGGGGTCACGCTGGAAAAACTCTGGCAGGTGGTTCTGCCCGATGGCTGGTGGCCGCCAGTGGTTTCTGGCACTATGACAACCACTCTGGGGGGCTGCCTTGGGATGAATATCCATGGCAAAAATAATTACAGAATGGGCCCGATTGGCGAACACGTTCAAGAGTTTACAGCCCTGCTGCCGACCGGCGCAGAACTAACCTGTTCTCCCAGCAAGAATGGTGACCTGTTCCATGCCATGATCAGCGGAATGGGCATGCTGGGTGTATTCACATCGATCACACTCAAGATGAAAAAGATGTACTCCGGCTTTTTGGAGGTGCATGCCTACCCGGTGCATAATTTATCAGAGCATCTCAATGCCATTCTGACCGCCGCCCCGGAGTATGATTACACCGTTGGCTGGCTGGATACCATGGCTGGCGGCAAAGGCCTGGGACGCGGTCAAATCCACGCTGCCAAATACCTGCATGAAGGTGATGACCCTGAACCAAAGAAAACCATGCAGGTGCAGTACCAGACACTGCCGGATAAAATGTTTGGGGTTTTCCCGAAATCCATCATCCACTATTTCATGGCGCCATTTAGTATCGCGCCGCTGTGGGCCCTGGTTAATACTGCCAAGTATGTTGCCAGCCTGCGAACAGGCACTCATCGCCAATCGCACGCTGCCTTCCATTTTTTGCTGGATTATGTGCCCAAATGGGAACTGGCGTATGGCGCCGGCGGGTTGATCCAATACCAGTCCTTCTTACCTAAAGAAACCGCGGAAGCAGCCTGGAGAGAAATGCTGGCAATCTCGCAAAAACGCGGGATGCCTTCCTACCTGGGTGTCACCAAGCGTCACCGCCCCGATAAATTCCTGCTCTCCCACGCCGTGGACGGCTTTTCACTGGCCCTGGACTTCAAGGTGAGCAACAGTACACGCCAGCGCATGCACAGCATGCTGCAGGACTTCGATAAAATCGTACTGGAAGCTGGCGGCCGTTTCTATTTTGCCAAAAACAGCGAAACCATGCCCGCCACTGCCCGCCAATTTCTCGGCCCAGAGACTGTGGCGCGCTTCAAAGCCTTAAAACATCGCACCGATCCCAACAATCTGCTTGAATCCGACCTGTACCGGCGGGTTTTTGAAGAGTAAAATCAAAGGGGTGGCTGGAAACAGTCGCCCCTTTATTTTCTATTTACTTTGACAACCTTAGATTTCAAGAAAATCAGGCTGGCGGTCAGGCTGAATAACAGCCATCCAATCCACTTTATGAGTAAACCAAAATTC
>CAZLJB010000737.1:0-2053 GCA_964559195.1 uncultured Anaerolinea sp.
GTCAGAACCAACCGGCGCTCCTGGCCGATGAGAATAAGGCATTCCCGCAGCCTGCCCAGTTGGCGTTCTCCATTTATCGCGTCAATGATTACGACCTGCAGATCCAGCACAACGAAGTCCTCAACCTGGCCATCGAACACATCGGCATCGAACGCCTCAAGGGCGACCCCTTCTTCGATGGCACGCTCGGCAAACGCCTGGTCAAAGTCATCCCCTTCAACCATCCGCTCACCCGCCTGGACCTGCAGCTCGTCCAGGATGAGTTGAAAACTCGCCCCAGCGAAGACCGCGACCTGGTTCTGGTCTGCCTGGGCAAGGAGCTGACCGCTGACACCTGGCTGGCCGAGTACAATCACAAGCACCCGATCAACAAGATCAACGTTATCGAACTGCGCACCGATCCCAAATATGGCAAGTTCTTCGAGCACCAGCCCGCCGCCGCCGAAGTCAGGATCGAACGCAGCGGTGAGCGTCTCACCGTCGAAATCATCGACTTTATCTCGCCCACCATTCTCGAACGCCTGGAGATGGACGCCGGCGTCTTCAAAGCCAAAATTACTGACTGGCGCGCGATGGTCGACACTATCCTGATCGACAGCGCTTACGATGGACAGGTCTTCAACGTCACCCTGAGCGATGTGCCGGAGCGCAAATCTGATCTGGTCAGCGGTAGGTATGACCTGCCTGCGCCGAATGCTGAAACGACCGTGGCTGTGAAGGTGATCGACATGCTGGGTGAAGAAGTGCTGGTGGTGCGAAAGGCATAGGGTACTGCTCAGGGAAGATTACGCCTTCACCTAGCGCAATGAGCCCGTCACGCATGCCATGCGCGCGCCGGTCTCATCAATCAGACGGGCTTCGATCGATAAAAGCACCTGTTCGCTTGCGTCAGATGGTTCGACTTTCCACAGCAGCCCAGTCCGCAATGTGCTGCCACTGTTCGGTGCGCGGTGACACATCGAGACCACGAAGGGCATCATCCACAGCAGTGGCAACGTGACCGGCCAACCATCCGCGCACATCACCGCCGGATTTCCAGAAATCGGTCAGGTCATGGGCTGGCGGTTGGATGGATTTAACGCGGCTGAATTTGGTGTGAAGCCCGGCGATATATTCGCGCCCCTTCTCACCGGCTTCCTCTTAATCCCGAAGTGATAAAATGAGTTTTACTCCCACGCGAAGCGGTTGTTCCATCACGCGAAGCGGTTGTTCCATCAATAGTGGATGGCACAATCTTATCTCAATTACTTTTGTGACGGATGCCCATGATGAACACTGATCAACATACCATTGAGTTATCCGAATATGAATATGACATTTTGAAAAACAACTCCATGATCTCAAGCATCTGTACCAGCCAGCTGAATTCGCCCACTAAAGTTGAAGAAGGGGTTGACCTATCTTTAACCCTGGCTGAACTGACCGAGCTGATTGGATTCGTTGCTGCTGAAGCAAACCATGCGCGCACCAAAAGACAGCGCGAAGATTTGAATTCAATTTGCGATTATCTCGAGGAATTGGAATTTGATATCAAGAGAGATCGATAATAAAACACCCCGGCGACATGGTGCTGCGCATCCGTTCTCTTGGAATAATCCCAGTTCTTGCTTGGGATGAAACGGAAGGTCACCTCACATGGCAACCTTGTCACCGGCGGCGGGTAAAACGGTCAAACCGTTTTAAAGTACCCCTGATCTGCGGGGTATTTATAACTCAGCGCAATACTACATCCCGGAGTACTTCGGCAATCCAGCCGTTCAGGCTTTCTCCAGCCAATGCGGCACGCTCGGCGGCCCGCCGGTGCAACTCCGGATCAATCCGCAGATTAAAGCGACCAGAGAAGGGCTTCTGAGGCGCCACGTCGTCGTTCGCGCACATTTCCAAATACAGATCAACGGATTTGCAAAACGACTCTTCTAATTCTTCAGGAGAACGATCTTCGAATGTAATTACATCGCGCAGCCCCAGAACTTCGCCAGTAAAAATTTTCTCGTCCGAATCGTATTCGACCATGCCAGTATAGTTCTTATATTTAAGCATCTTGATCCTCTTT
>CAZLJB010000738.1:0-2051 GCA_964559195.1 uncultured Anaerolinea sp.
GATGAGCGCCATGGCGTATGTGATGTTGACTGAGAACCTTTACGATGCTGAATTTGTACGGACCCATTGTATAGGTTTTGATGCCAGCCAAATGCCCGTTCCTGGCGCTGAAAGTTATTCGGATTATGTTTTGGGGCGAATGGATGGTCAGCCCAAGACACCAAAATGGGCGGAGTCGATCACTTCTGTCCCAGCTGATACGATTGCCAGGATCGCGCGGGAATATGCCGGTATAAAACCAGCCGTTCTGTACCAGGGTTATGGCATGCAGCGCCGGGCTTACGGCGAGCAGGTCGTGCGGGCTGGCTGCACGCTGGCGGCCATGACCGGAAATATCGGCCTCCCGGGCGGTTGGGCCAGTGGGTTGGCGCTGCAGGCACCGGATGGCGGGGTGCTCTGGAATGTCTTTCCGACCGGCGAAAACCCGCTCCAGGCTGAAATTCCGGTCTTCTTATGGACGGAAGCCGTTCTGCGTGGGAAAAGCATGACGGCCGCCGATGGGGTGCGCGGGGTCGAGCGGCTGGATAACGACATCAAGCTGATTTATGCGGTTGCCACCAACTGCCTGATTAATCAGCATGCTGATCTGAATCGAACGGCAGAAATTTTGCGGGACGAGTCGAAGGTTGAGTTTTTGGTTGTCCAGGATAATTTTTTGACCCCCACAGCCCGATTTGCAGATATCATCCTGCCGGCCTGCACACAGTTCGAAACCTGGGGTGTGGAAGATGGCTGGAAGTACGGGGATGAAGTCATCCTGCAGCCCAAACTGGTCGAGCCACCCGGCGAATGCAAGTCAGATTACCGGATTTGTGCCGAACTGGCCGAGCGGCTGGGGTTTGGGGCGGCCTTCAGCGAAGGCCGTGACGAACGGGCATGGACTGAATTCTGCTTGGATGAATTCAGAAGGCTGCGTTTCCCGGAACTGCCGGGCCTGGATGAGTTTTTGGATAACAACCTGGGGGCCTGGACCCGTCCGGCCAGGCAGCCGGCTATCGCTTTTGAAGATTTTCGGCGCGAACCTCATCTTTTTCCGCTGGAAACCCCAAGCGGTAAGATCGAGATATTTTCAAAGGAGTTGTTCGAACGCGATAATCCGGTAGAAATTCCTCCCATCCCAAAATACATCCAGGAATGGGAACATCCGTTTGAAAAAGACAGCCCTTATCCGCTGCAGGCTATCGGGCACCATACCCTGCGGCGCGTGCATTCCACGCATGATAACAATGACTGGTTGGAAGAGGCTTTTCCGCAGCGTGTCTTCATCAATACCCTGGATGCGGCGGCGCGAGGAATTTCAGACGGGGATACAGTGCGGGTCTATAATCAGCGCGGAGCGTTGCTGCTGGCCTGCCGGGTGACACCGCGCCTGATGCCGGGGGTGGTGGATATTCCACAGGGTGCCTGGCATTCGGCCGGCCCGGATGGGCTGGATACCGGTGGCAATGTTAACGTGCTGACTTCGTCGTGCTGGACGCCTTTTGCCTTTGGTTCAGCCCAGCAGACCATCATGGTCAATATCAGCCGCTGCAAGGGCGGGAAATCCCGATGAGCAGCTACGCATTCAGTTTTGATGCTTCAGCCTGTACGGGCTGCAAAGCCTGCCAGGTGGCCTGCAAGGATAAGAATAATCTGCCGGTGGGGGTCTTGTGGCGGCGGGTGATGGAAGTCAGCGGTGGAGAGTGGCTGCAGACTGGAAAGACCTGGAGCAACACGGTCTTTGCCTATAACCTCTCGATGGCCTGTAATCACTGTCTTCATCCAAAATGCGCCGGGGTCTGCCCGACGAATGCCTATCATGTCCGTCCGGATGGGATCATGCTGCTTGATTCATCCAAATGTGTCGGGTGCGGGTACTGCAACTGGGCCTGTCCGTATGCGGTGCCGCAGTATAACCCGGCCGCCGGGGTCATGAGCAAGTGTAATTTCTGCTATGATGCGCTGGATGCGGGTCAGCCGCCGGCCTGCGTGGCGGCCTGCCCGCTGCGCGTGCTGGATTTTCTGCAGGAGATCGGAAGAGCACACGTCTGAACTCCAGTCACCTGAAGCTA
>CAZLJB010000739.1:0-2044 GCA_964559195.1 uncultured Anaerolinea sp.
CGAGATTATTGAATCTGGCACTTACCTGCTCTATGATGGCGCGTGCGGGATTGGCGGCATGCTGACCGTGGCCGATGATACCCTGCAGGATCTCGCCAAAAAATATGGACGTCAGATTGCCGCTCACCTCTACGGGCAGGAAATCAACTCCGAAACCTACGCCATCGCCAAAGCTGACCTGCTGCTCAAGGGCGAAGGCGAAGCCGCCGACAATATCATCGGCGGCCCGGAATACTCCACGCTCTCGAATGACGCATTTCCATCGCACGAATTTGACTTCATGCTTTCCAACCCGCCCTATGGCAAAAGCTGGAAGAGTGACCTGGAGCGCATGGGTGGCAAAGGCGGCGTCAAAGACCCGCGCTTCCTGATTTCGCATGCCGGTGACCCCGAATACTCGCTGCTGACCCGCTCCAGTGATGGACAGTTGCTTTTCCTTGCCAACTTGATCAGCAAAATGAAGCACAAGACCAAACTCGGCAGCCGCATCGCCGAAGTGCATAACGGCAGTTCACTCTTTACCGGCGACGCCGGGCAGGGCGAATCCAACATTCGGCGCTGGGTTATCGAGAACGACTGGCTTGAGGCGATCGTGGCCCTGCCGCTGAATATGTTTTACAACACCGGCATCGCCACTTACATCTGGGTCTTATCGAACCGCAAGCCTGAAAAACGGCGAGGACAAGTGCAGTTGATCGACGCCACACAGTGGTTCAGCCCGTTACGCAAGAATCTGGGCCAAAAAAACTGCGAACTCAGTGATGCCGATATCCAGCGCATCTGTAATAGCTTCCTGGCCTTCGAGCAAACCGAGCAGTCCAAAATCTTCCCCAACGCCGCCTTCGGCTACTGGAAGGTAATTGTCGAGCGCCCGCTGCGCCTGGTTGGAGCCGACCCAGAACGCATTTACACACCCAAAGAATTGAAAACACTCAAGGAAACCGCCGCGCGCGACGAAAGCGCGCCCGCCATCCTCAAAAAGATCCACAAACCCGGCACTCGCCCTGATGCGCTGCGCGGTTTGTTTTCGGCTCTGGTCAAAGGCAAACCCTGCGTGGTCGAATACGAAGTTGACCCAGATCTGCGCGACACGGAGCAGATCCCGCTGCTGGAAGAGGGCGGCATCGAGGCCTTCCTGACTCGCGAGGTGCTGCCCTACGCCCCGCAGGCCTGGTATGACCCCGCTGACGTCAAAATCGGCTATGAGATCAGCTTTACGCGCTACTTCTACAAACCCCAGCCCATGCGTACACTTGACGAAATCCGCGCCGATATTCTAGCATTGGAAAATGAGACCGATGGGTTGTTGAACGAAATCATTGGAGGGGCAGAATAATGAAGGCCACTCAAGCAAATTCCCCGAGGATTCTTACGAAATCGCCGGAAAGGTTCTTGCGGTCTTCCTGCCCGTGCTTGCCCTACATCATGGGTCTGGTGCGCCAGGCTTTCGAAAAACAGATGGGCAGCGGAGAGAGCGCATGAGTCAGGAACTCAAACCGTACAATGGTTACAAAGATTCATGTGTGCCTTGGATTGGTAGAATACCTGCGCATTGGAAAATTCGGAAACTAAGAACTTTATTGGATAGCGTAAATGGTCGCAACATTCCCGATTTGCCATTGCTTTCTGTTGTTCGGAACAAGGGGGTAATACTTCGAAACATAACGAGCAAAGAAGAGAACCATAATTATATTCCGGACGATTTAACTAATTACAAAGTTGTTCGCAATGGACAGTTTGCCATGAATAAAATGAAGGCGTGGCAAGGTTCATATGGTGTTTCTAACTACGATGGAATTGTAAGCCCTGCTTATTTCGTATTTGATTTAAAAAATGTTACCGGTGATTTTTTCCATTCGGCCATTCGATCCGAAGCCTATGTTCCATTTTTTACCCAAGCTTCAGATGGAATACGTGTTGACCAATGGGATTTATCAAAACCAAGAATGAAAGAAATACCATTTTTTATTCCTCCCATCTCCGAACAAACTGCCATCGCCCGCTTCCTCGAGCATGCCGACCAACGCATCAAGCGCTACATCCG
>CAZLJB010000740.1:0-2042 GCA_964559195.1 uncultured Anaerolinea sp.
CCGGCTCTGAACACTCTTTCCCTACACGACGCTCTTCCGATCTCTGCAAGGTAGACAGCGCATCAAACACGGCGCGATCAAACAGCACCGGGTTGCTGCGTTTTTCGCCCACAAACGGCGCCAGGATGACGGGCTGGCTGTATGTGTATTCATTCACCAGAGCCTTGAGCAGTTCATCGGTCACAAAAGGCTGGTCACCCAGCAGGAAGATGACCGCTTCGGTCTGAGCCGGCAGGGCCCTGATCCCGACCCGCACCGAGCCGCTCTGCCCGGCCAGCCAATCCGGGTTGTGCGCCAGCTGCAGCTCCAGACCCGCCAGGGCGGCCTGCATCTCAGGCGCCGAGGCGCCTGTCACGACCAACACCGGCGCCAGCCCGGCCTGCAGCGCGGTGCGGGCGGCATGCCGGATGAGGGCCTGGCCCTGCCAGGGCAACAGCAGCTTGGGCTGACCCATACGCGAGGCCGCCCCAGCCGCCAGGATGACGCCAGCCACAGTCCCCTTTCTAGTATTGATTGGTTCAGGCATATTCAGGTTCCTTCCCGTTTTGAGCCCCAATCATACCCGGGATTTTGTATTCCGGGCTGACAAATCTCAGGCTAAACTACCCCTCCAGCTGGCAACACGGCCCCAGCCGTAAACGTCCAAGGCCCGGATTTTTTCCGTGTATTTCATGGTTCGAGTGCAAAAAGCATTAACCGCGGAGAGCACAGGGTTCGCAGGGCAGGAGCTTTATTATTTAAGATCTTCCCCGCGTGCTCTGCGTTCCCGGCGGTGGAAAAGCTTTTACCGCGGAGTTCTCGGAGAGCGCAGGGGAAAACCTATTTTTGCATTGGTCTGTGGTTGTGATGTTGGGGTTATCCATGCAGGTGCTGGAAAAACGAAACGCAATATTGGAAACCATCAAATTATTACAGTCGTTGTGCCACGCCAAGGATCAAATGCCAGGGCAAGCGGGCCGATTCGAGATTGATAGATTCAAGAGGCAGAGCGATGCGATAAGTTTTTTCATAGGTCTGGTCACTGGGGGTTGTTGAAAAATTGACAGTTCGATGAGTTACGTCAGCTCCAGATCCAGATCACCGAGCCAGATTGCCCAAGAGATTGCTTTGAATAGTTGTTGATCTGCGGTAATGAGCGGCAGGTTCAGGCGGCGGGCCAGCGCGGCATAACAGGCATCATACGCAGTCAGGTTGGTTTCCGCAGCCAGGGTCAGGGCCTCCTCCATCAGGTCTGCGGTCGGGACAACTCGCAGCGACAGTCGTCTTAAGTCAGCCAAATCGGCCTGACTGTCTTCCAACCGACGGCCAAACCGGCGCGAATACTTCCATAGGATATTTGTGCATTCAATAAAAAATAGATCCGGGACATGTAAGACGGCGGGTGGTTGCCTGGTCAGCCCAACGAACAACAGGTGCGCCTGTTCTGATAAAGGCTCTTCCACAAATAGCTTGATGCCCACGCTGGCATCCACCACGCAAGCGAGCGGGATCGCACTCAACGCTGGCGATCCTCTCGCAACAGCTGCTCGCTGCCGGCTGAATCAGTGGGGAGTGTAAAACGCCGGCGGCGGATGGCACTCAACGCCTGCCCCGTCATAAGGCGGCGTTCTTCAGTTTCAAGCGCATCGTAGAGCATCGTCACCACCTGGGCACTTAACGAACGGCTGCTCGATTTAGCCAACTGGTTGACCCGCTCATATAATTCTTCTGGGACGCTACGAACATGCAAAGTGGACATGGGCAACTCCTTTTGCAACCAAGTATATCATTTTTGGTTGCACTGTGCAACCATTAGCGGCGCAACCCAGCTGGCACAGTCAGCCAAAAATTATTTTCTATGGAAAACCCCTTTGTCTGAACCTTGATTTTAAGGATTGAAGGATTTCCATGATTTTAGAGCTTGAAAAATCTTAATTATCATGCATTTCAAGGAAATCATGTAAATCTGTATTGGTCAGGTAACGGTTGGACATAACAACTCATTCCATGTCATTGCGACATCGTCCAGAGTCACTTACTGGAGGCGTACATTGCCCGCCTAT
>CAZLJB010000741.1:0-2032 GCA_964559195.1 uncultured Anaerolinea sp.
TACACGGCTCTGAACACTCTTTCCCTACACGACGCTCTTCCGATCTGCAGATGCTTTCGGCCAGCCCATCCCCGGCAATGACCATTACGGCCACCCAGCCAGAAACAGCCACGCCAAAACCAATTTCGACCATTCCTGTCCGTCCAACCCAAACCGTGTCACCGACCCCCCAGGCGCCTTTCAAACTCGTCAAACAGTCACCCTTTTGCGATGTGACCCACCCTGGCCTACTGGAGGTCTATCTATTAAATGCCAATGGAAAGCCAGCTGCCGGGATCGAATTGATCATGACCTGGTTTAATGGTGAGGAACATTTTTTCACAGGTCTCAAACCAGAGCTAGGCAATGGTTATGCCGATTTTGAGATGACGGAATCCATAGAATATGCTCTCAGCCTGTCAGCCGGCAGCACGAGAGTAACCGGCTTAAGCCTTCAGAAGTGTGCCAACCCGCAGGGTGGAAAATATCCAGGTGGAATACGATTGGATTTCAAACAGCCCTGAAAGCAAAAGCCCCTGCATTTCTAACGAAATGCAGGGGCTTTTGCTTTCAGGTGGAACCAGATCACGGCATCGTATTCTTTATCCCCCAATCATCTGCCACAATAATATCCACATCTGCCTGGGCTGCCGGGTCAGGCTTGTTCGCAAGTTGGGCGCCGCTGTTTATGCTGAACAATTCTTTGAAATATTTCATAGTATACAACTTGGTGCGATGGCTGACAACCTGGGTGACACCCGGAAATGCATTGGAATTTCCAACTAGAACCACATTGAAACCCTGCGATTTAAGAAAATCAGCTGTGCGTTGAGCCAGCCCCTGTACCTTGCTGCCATTATAAATAGCAATGGTGGCAGCTTCCTGCTTTGCCAATTCCAGCGAGCTGGCATTTGCCAATGGACTGACTGCCCCGGCCGAAGAAAAAATCTCGTCGCGGAGCTCGCGAATTTTATCCGGAATAGGTTTAAATATACTCTGGTTTTGTCCATTGACCATCACATTATCAAGTTGAACCATGGTGTAGTCGATGACACCGCGCTTGATATTCTCAGGTGGAATATCCTTGACCAACATCCCAAGCCGCATAATTTCGTCGAAAGTCAGATTTGTGCGAATACCGGTCTGGACATTATTATAAATAACTGGCGCATTCGCAAGCAAAGTGGAAAAATTTGCCGGGTCCGTGACCTTTTCCTTGACTGCCAGGATAACAGCCTGCTGGCGATTGGAGCGATCAACATCCCCGCCTTCCGTGTGGCGCTGCCGCACGTAGGCCAGGGCTTCCACACCTCCCAAAACATGATAACCAGCCGATAGCATGATCTTATCTGAACCAGGACCCATTGGATCAATGGTGATTTTTTTCGGGACAAAGACTTTCACCTTGCCGATTTCATCGATCAGATTCGTGAATGACCAGAACTGCACCTGGGCGTAGTACTGAATTGGCACACCGATGACCTGTTCAACCGTGCGCATGGCCAATTCAGGGCCACCGCCTGGGAGTTTAAAAGATTCGCCATTGAAATAAGCGGTATTGATTTTAGCATAATTAAAACCAGGGATATTGACCCACAAGTCACGGGGAATTGACATCATTCCGGCTGTCTTGGTTTGAGGATCAAGGGTCAACAAAATCATGGTATCAGAACGAGCCGGACCAATCCGGTCAGGACTGACATGCCCTTGCGCATCCAACACCGGTTCGGTGTCCACACCCAATAACAGGATGGATACACGACTGGCACCATCCCAGGTAGGCGGCAATGCCACGGCCGGAGCCTCAGGCACCGCAGTTGGCAAGCCAGGGATATCGGTCCCGGCTGCAGATGAAGAATTGGATTGGTTAACGGGGGCGCCCGGGATGCCACCAATGACCTGCATGGTAATAGTTAAATAACGCACGGCGGCAAAGGCACCAGCAAAAAAGACCAGCGCCAAAGCACCTGTTATGATATTTCGAGTAGAAATTTTCAGTCCATTTTTCATAGTTTGTTTTTAAGTTTTTCGCCGGATACTCCGTTTTCAGAAT
>CAZLJB010000742.1:0-2028 GCA_964559195.1 uncultured Anaerolinea sp.
CACCATTAAGGCCGTATTTAATAAAGCCTGGTTTCGGATTCGTGAGTTCGTGGTTGAAGCATGGCCAACTCTGATTGCTGGAAGCGGTATTCTGGCGCTATTGAGTTATTTCAACCTGGCCATTTATTTTAACCTGCTCATCCGGCCCATCACCTGGCTGCTTGGTTTGCCCGCAGCAGTTGGCGTGCCGCTAATTTTTGGTATTTTGAGAAAAGAGCTTTCATTGGTGATGTTGGGTCAGGCTTTGGGAACTATGAATTTTTCCAGCGCTATGACTCCGGTTCAATTGTTCACATTCACGGTCTTCGTCATGTTTTATGTGCCGTGCGTGGCGACATTAATCATGCTGCGGCGGGAGTTGGGCACCCGGGGTATGCTCTGGATCACGGCATTGACTGTGGTAGTTGCCCTGGTTGCAGGGTTGTTGGCGCGCGGAACTGCGACCCTGCTGTTCTGATTTCGATTAGCGCAGCGCGTGCTTTAGTTTATCGACAACCGTCCGTAAAACTTTTAAGCGAGAAAAGTATTTATCATTGGCTTCAACCAGAGTCCAGGGGGCGTTCTGTGTGCTGGTCTTCATTACCATTTCTTCAGCCGCTATTTGATAATCTTCCCATTTACCGCGATTTCGCCAATCTTCGTCTGTGATTTTCCAGGATTTATAATTGGTGCGCTTCCGTTCGCGGAAGCGGCGTAGTTGTTCATCCTTGCTGATATGCATCCAGAATTTGAATATGACGGCGCCAAAATCGGTCAGTTGGCGTTCAAACTGGTTGATTTCACCGTAAGCACGCTTCCAGTCAGCTTCGCTGCAATAACCTTCCAAACGTTCAACCAGCACCCGGCCATACCAGGATCGGTCGAAGATCGCGATCTGTCCTTGCTCGGGTAACCTGCGCCAGAAGCGGTACAGATAATGGCGTTCGCGGTCTTCTCCGGTAGGGGCTGCAATTGGCCAGACGATGTATCCGCGCGGGTCAATTTTTTCAGTCAGGCGCTTAATCGTTCCTCCTTTACCGGAGGCGTCCCAGCCTTCAAATACGATCACCACCGGTCTCTTTTGTGTATAAACCTGGTACCCGAGTTGGTGCAGTTCGGCCTGTAATTCTCGGATGGTCTTTTCGTATTCATCACGTGCTGTGGCGAGCGAAAGATCGAGGCGCTCAAGCATTGACGGCTCCTTGTAGCTCAGCCGGCTGCTTACGGCGTTTTGTTTTTGGGTCCAGGCTGGAAGGTAGCCCCAGGCGGGCTTCCAGGGCCTTTATGATGGTCTCCAGTACCTTTACGCGCGCATAATACCGGTTGGTGGTCTGAACAATGATCCATGGGGCGTGTGGCGAGTCTGTCCGTGAAAGCATGTCTTCAACGGCCTGGCTGTATTTATCGTATTTTTTTTGTTCAACCAGGTCTTCAGCACTGACCTGCCAGGAGGTCAATTCATCTTTGAGTAATTTTTTTAGTCGTTTGTCTTGTTCTTCTTTGCTGATATGCAGCCAGAATTTGAGGATAACATCACCATCAGCGGCAAGCTGTTCTTCAAATTCGGCAATGTCCTGGTAGGCGGATTCCCAGGCTTTTTTATCGACCACCTTATTAATTCGATCCGTCAAGACACGCCGGTACCATGAGGTATCATACGCCACCATCTGTCCGCGGGCTGGGATTTTTAGCCAAAAACGCCACAACCATGGATAACGCGTTTCGGTTGTGCGTGGGGGTGTGATTGGCACCACCCGGAAACCGCGCGGATCCATGCGTTCAGCCAGGATACTGATCAGGCGTCCTTTTCCGGTGGCGGCCCAGCCTTCAAAGATGATCATGACGGGCACCCGGGCATCGTAAACCGCATGTTCAAGTTCGTAAATTCTCTGCTGGAGAATTCCGATACGCTTTTCGTACTCTTCTCTCGTCAGGGCAAGTTCCAGGTTGACATATTCAAGCATGGGGATCTCTTATCTCTGCTTATCGGATGATGTCGATAGATCATTATACTATTTTCAACGATCGGCAGAGTAGTGCTAAAATAAC
>CAZLJB010000743.1:0-2019 GCA_964559195.1 uncultured Anaerolinea sp.
GCTCTGAACACTCTTTCCCTACACGACGCTCTTCCGATCTCCAAGGGAATTCTAGGGGGCTCCGTCCACAGGATCAAGCCCAGCAGGTATTCCCGAACATTGGAAATTCAGGAGAAATTTCCACGGGCACCTCGCTTTCTGGCATTACCCGGCAAAATCCATGGTCACCAGCGGAATTGACATGGAAATAGCCATCGAACGGAGAAATCACGGCAATGGACATTCCGAGTAATCGCAGTTTTGATCAATATAATGAATGATGGGAGAAGCGGTTTGGGTGGTAATTAAAAACAGGGCAATGGTTGGAAAGCGCATTGCCCTTTTAAGAAACGTCAATGTTTCTTGACTAACCGCTTACTGCGCTTTCTTACGACCTCGTTTTAAAAGCGGCGCTTTGGAATTGATTGAGATGAGACCATCTTGATCGAGAAGTTGTTTATTCTTCACGAAGCGAACAATAGTCATTTTTACCTTGCCGGATGGAAATTGTTTTAAGTTCTTAACAATCTCATCTTTCTGTAATCCTTTGGATTTCACCAAATCGAACAATGGGGTCTTGATGTCAGCCCGTAATCCTTTTTTTGGGCTGGCAGTCGCTCCAAAGGAATTCGTTCCAAGGATAACGTCGATTTCTTTTACCTTTTGGATTAACTCGTCTTGATCAGATTTTAGCTTAATCGCGTATTCATCCTTGGTCTTAGCAAGTTCCGCCACTGCTTTTTTGTAGGCCTGCAAGTTGGAAGCTTCCAAAGTTATTTTCGTCGTTTTCTCAGCCATATTGTTGTGTATAGAATAATTAATGTCGAACCGTACGGAAAAATACGGCCATTGAGAGACCTCGTCAATAAATAACTCCGATTTTGAACAAAGAACGCATTTAATGCTTCTTTAGTTTACACGGGAATATTTATGACATCCAACTTCCTTCAACTAAGCCAGAAGGCTGATAACTCAATGTGACGGGACGCTCTTTCGAACTGTGTAAAAAGAATCCCGAAATCATGGATCAACTTCAGATCTTCATTGAAAAACCTTAAACGCATAAGTTGCACAATAGAAGTCCATATCCACAGCCAGTAAACCACCAAACTTGGAAAACTTCCACTGCAACGCAGGGAACTATCGGCGATATCGCCGGGGAATGCCCCTTCCGCCGGAGAAAAATGCCACCCCGAATACTATTAGGTACCAGCGATGGCGCTCAGCTAAATTGACCCAGGGTAAAAGCAGATAATCGCCACCTAACTTCCATTGAGTGGCATGGGATGCCTTGAAAAAGACGTCAAACCGGAAAAATGACCAGGAATTATCAAGTGTAATACGCTGATATTTCGTCGTTTATGCCTGTGAAAAACAGTTTTTTGGAGCAAAAGATCTTCCCAGGAATTGTGAAAATCGCTTTTCAGAGAAAAGGCTGATCCGTTCCAGTGGGTTTTCTACTTTATTTTCACGTTGCAAGGGAGGCAGAATGGTTTGTTGGGTGTTCGGATACAGCGCTGGTCCTTGGCGCTTTCCACGAATGCACCCCGTTGGAAGCCCAGATCATTCTCTGGCGGTCATATTCCAGTGCAAACCGCCGATGGTGGACCCCTTGGACACGTTACCTGGAAAGCACGGCAACCAATGGAAAAGCCAATGAGCCGATCATTTGTTGTAGGCAATGGGAAAAAGCGATATCCTCTACGACAGCGGAAATTTCCAGGCATGCCTTCGTAGCATTCCGTTGGATTCCCACTCCACCCCCAACAGCGATTTCGAGGATTTCACAGTGGAAACGTCGGAATCGAACTTGGAAACCCCAGGTACGGCACGAATGACGGGAATGGGCATTCAAAGATATTCTCCTTTGGTTTCCATGGTTTTCCGTGAATCGGCTGGGTAATTCCGGAGTGATCCAGAGGACTTGGCGGCGAAATAATTTTCCGCAGAGCAAATCCGCTGTAAACTCAGACTCATGGGAAAATACTTCGTAAAAAACTTGAAAATAAAGCTAAAGAATAATAATGGACTGCCGATTAT
>CAZLJB010000744.1:0-2014 GCA_964559195.1 uncultured Anaerolinea sp.
TCAAAGTGATAGAATAGGGCCAGCCTGCTCCAGGCATTGGCGCAGAGACGGCCAGTATATCAGGCAAAAAGCTGATCAGCAGAAAGACAGATGAAATGATCAGGTAGGTACGAAGCCAAACCGGGGGCATAAGGTGGCGGAAGGATTGCGATGGTGTGCTATAGCCGTAGTGCAAACTTATTTCCTCTTGCCTTTTCTGAACAAGTATGCTATTTTTAGAGTGACAATTCTGAGGAATCTCAAGAACTCATGTCGCTTCTATCCAGCGACATCACCACCGGCCTGGCGGCTGGCGCACCAGCTTATTTGACCAAGCCAGTAGATTTTTCTGAATTAAAAGTGCTCGTTGAAAGTTTGACTTCCGGATAATTTCCCCCATCATGACTGTGCTGCGCGCCTTTATTGCCCTGGAAATTCCCGTCGATATAAAAAAAGCGCTAGATCTTGAGACTGCCAGCCTGCGCCAGCGCACCGGCAGCCTGGTTCGCTGGGTGAGCCCTGAAAATACGCATCTGACTCTCAAGTTTCTAGGAGATGTCCAGGCTGACCGGCTGGATGCGCTCTCACAGGTCATCCAGGTGGTTTGCAATCAACAGGCGCCTTTTGAGATCACTACCGGTAGTTTGGGTTGTTTTCCCAATGCCGGCCGTCCACGCGTGATCTGGATTGGGCTGGACGCTCCAGCAGATCTGCTGCAGCTGCGGGGCAGGCTCGCTGATGAAATGACGGGCCTGGGGTTCCCGGTCGATGCACACGGTTTTTCCGCCCATCTGACGATCGGGCGCGTTCGGGAACAGGTCGCGCCAGGTGATCTGAAGAAATTGGTCGCAAGCCTGGTGGAGCAAAAAATATCCGGGTCAGGTTCTTTCAGCGTCCGGAGCGTGACTTTATTCAAAAGTGAGCTGCGTCCCGGCGGGCCGCTCTACACTGCATTATTTGTTGCCCACCTGGGCATTTAATCCCGGTTTGTCCGGTCACATGAAAAGGAAAGAATTTGGAAACATTGGAATTTGCTCACACAATCGTTGACGCTCTGGAAGATAAAAAGGCTGAAAATATCATCTTGATGGACCTGGAAAAGGTTGCCATGTTTACCAGCTATTTTGTGATTTGCAGCGGTACATCGGATCGCATGCTGGATGCCCTGGCGGATGGCGTGATTGAAAAGGTGCGCGAAACCTATTCCATCAAGGGTATTGCGCAAGGGCAATCCTCCAGCGGTTGGGTGCTGGTTGATTTTGGCTCTGTGATTGTGCATTGTTTTGCGCCAGAAACCAGGGACTTTTTCAAGCTGGAAGAACTGTGGCGTGAAGGCAAGACCCTGCTGCACCTGCAGTAAACCTGAGTTGAAACAAAAAAGCCGCCCGGGCATAACCCGGCGGCTTTTTTGTTTCTGGCAGTTGAATCTATTTTTCAAAGATCCATTTATCGTTTTCGCGGCTCCAGGAGACAATTTCATCCTTTTTGAACCACAGGGCAGCTTCTTTTTCGCCGTTTTCCGGGCTATCAGACGCGTGGGTGATGTTGCGGCCCACTTCCAGGGCGAAGTCGTGCCGGATGGTGCCGGGGGCGGCTTCCCACGGGCGGGTGGCGCCCATGGTTTGGCGGATGGCAGCGATGGCGTTGGGGCCCTCCCAAACCATGGCCATGACTGGCGCGGAAATAATATAACAAATCAGGCCATCATAAAAGGGCTTGCCTTTGTGGACGGCATAATGCTCTTCAGCCAGTGCTTTGCTGACCTGGATAAACTTTGCTCCAACCAGCTTGAGACCACGCCTTTCCAGGCGGGCAATTACTTCACCGACCAGTCCGCGCTGGACTCCATCGGGTTTTACCAATACGAGAGAATGTTCCACTTTAGCCTCCATCGAAAAATTCAAAACTTTACCGGGCAGGATTTTACCATAACAAAAGGGCGCGCCGCCTGGGACGCGCCCTTTTGAATTCTCATTAATTAGCGCAGCAGGCAGATCGGAAGAGCGTCGTGTAGGGAAAGAGTGTTCAGAGCCGT
>CAZLJB010000745.1:0-2009 GCA_964559195.1 uncultured Anaerolinea sp.
TTTTTAGTTCCATCTCGGCTTCAGCCTGGGAACTTCTATGCATTACCTCAATCCCCCCAGCAGCTTAAGCAATTGTTAATGGTGTCTGGTTTTGATAAGTATTTCCAAATTGCTCGCTGTTTTCGAGATGAGGATTTGAGGGGTGATCGTCAGCTTGAATTCACCCAGCTGGATTTGGAAATGTCATTTGTCGAACGGGATGATGTTCTGGCTGTCATCGAGAGTTTATTTACTGAAATGGTAGATAAAATATTGCCGAATAAGCGATTATTAGCTTCTCCATGGCCACGTCTGACTTATATGGAGTCCCTTGAGAGGTTTGGATCAGATAAACCCGATCTTCGTTTCGGGATGGAATTATTTGATTTAAGCGATATTTTGTCGCAGAGTGACTTCATGGTATTCCAGGGTGTCCTTAAAGCTGGCGGGGTGGTTAAGTGTATTGTCGTCCCTGGTTGTGCGGAATATACCCGCCGGGAAATTGATGAATTGACCAGTTTGGTGAAGGAACAGGGAGCCAAGGGACTTGCCACTTTGGCTTTTACAACGGATGGTATTAAAGGGACTGCTCAAAAATTCATCAAACAAAATGAAGTTGATTCGATAAAATCAAAAACGGGAGCCGACATAGGAGACCTGGTTCTCTTTGTGGCAGATCAAAAACCGGTTGCAAATAAATGTCTGAGCGTTTTGAGGCTTCTTTTCCGAGATCGCTTGAAGCTTGCGGATCCGGATGTGCTTGCTTTTGCTTTTGTCCTCGATTTCCCAATGTTTGAGTGGAAAGAAGATGAAAAAAAATGGGACGCAGCTCATCATCCATTCACAATGCCTAAGATGGAGGATTTGCCTAAATTTGAATCAGATCCATCTCAAATATTGTCTGATGCTTATGATATGGTTTTGAATGGTTACGAGACGGCATCTGGATCGATACGTATTCATCGCAGCGACATACAACAAAAAGTCTTTCAGCTCCTTGGGCTGAAAGACGAAGAGATACATGCAAAATTTGGTCATTTACTTGAAGCATTCGAGTATGGAGCTCCTCCGCATGGTGGAATCGCGCCCGGAATTGATAGATTGGTGATGATTTTTGCTGGTGAGCCTAATATTCGTGAAGTAATTGCATTTCCAAAAAATCAGGCTGGGCGCGACCTTATGGCAGACGCGCCTTCTCTGGCATCTGAGAAGCAATTGACAGAGCTTCAATTAAAATTGGATTTACGAAAAGAAGATGAAAAGAAGTAATTGCCGATAAGCTGGACATGTTATTGCAATTTCTCTAAATTGGTTATTTTTTTTTGTTGACATGTCTGACATTGGTATTCATCACATCTCTTTGGCGAAAATGGTTTTTTCGGCCAACTTAACTTGTCATTGCTTATTGACCAATGCTATAATTCTGCCGTAATAAATTCACAGTTCGGTAACCCAAAAGAGGAAAGAAATGATTGATGTTAATGAACTTCGCAAAGGCGTGACCTTTGAATTAGATGGTCAGTTGTTTAAAGTTTTAGAATATTCGCATCACAAGCCAGGGCGTGGGAATGCAACTATAAAAATTAAGGCACGAAATTTACGCACAGGCGCAAATATTGAAAAAACTTTCCAATCTGGCGATCGTGTGCCGGATGCCCGTCTTGATTATCACAATGTAACTTATTTGTATTCGGATGGCGATTTTTTTCATTTTATGGATGGCGAAACTTTTGAACAGCCTGCGATTAAAAGCGATATCCTTGGAGAAAGTGCAGGGTACTTGAAGGAAGGCATGGAATGTAAGTTGACTTTTTATGAAGCTGAGCCAATTGACATTGAACTTCCGACCTCCGTTGATTTAAAAGTTATTGCTGCTGAGGTTGCCGTTAGAGGGGATACTGCTACTGGAGTAACCAAAAAGGTTAAAGTGGAAACAGGTGTTTCTGTTCAAGTCCCGAACTTCGTAAAAGAGGGTGACACCATTCGTGTTGACACACGTACGGGTGAGTATCTTACGCGAGCATAGGTTT
>CAZLJB010000746.1:0-2009 GCA_964559195.1 uncultured Anaerolinea sp.
TCTCCAGCCAATGAATCAGTTATTCCCGCTCAAAAACGAGCCAGCGATATTGCATATTAGCCGGAACTTTTCCGTCCCTCCACCAAACCCTTTTCACCACCCGGCGCGCAGCCTGGCCGCGTACCAGACAAGCGCGGCGCGGATCAGCTCAGCAGTGTGTAGAAGCGCCCCTGGCTCAGCTTCCACGCAGTAGGCATGCAGCGCCAAGCGAATCGCCGTCGTGCGGTCGACCAGCATGCCGGGTCTGCTGACCTGGGCGCTGATGTACTCCCAATTGGCGTTGTCGCGTTCGTCAAAGCGCAGCGAGATCCAGCCGCCGGACCAGAAACATCAAACGAAATCCGAACGTCACCTTATTGATAGATGACACAAATTATCCACATCAAGCCCGACCGGATCGTTTCATTTGATTATTCCAAGGCCAGTTTGATTGACTATCAATAGTGGTTTTCGGGCGATAAAGTGACTTATTACCTGCGCCTGGTGGCCATCTCCCAACCTCCCCGGTACTTTTCCGGGGAAGGCGGGGGATGGGGGCTAAAAGCACAAGCCAAAAACGCGTGTTATCAAGAAAATTCGCTTATTTTCTAAAAACGAATTTTAGATTTGGAATTGCTGGTTGCTTCATACCTTTCAGGGTTTCTTCTGCCAGCCACTGGTTGATTGCCCGATTACGGATTTCGCCATTATGCCGTGGGCCGCAACAAGAAAGTCTGGTCCCCCAACTGGTATAATTGAGGTCATGGATCGCTATTTGCTCTCCAATTTGAAAGTAGACCGTTCTGCCTTTTCAGTTTCGACGCTAACAGCCGAATCAGATGAAAAGGCTTATTGGCTCAAGTGCACTCCTTATGAACGCCTGAAGCAAGTGGAAATACTGCGCAGGATAAACTATGGACATAGAGCTACCGCTCGACTTCAAAGAGTTCTTGAAATTATTGAACGAAAATGAAGTCAAATATTTACTAATTGGAGGCTATGCGGTTGGATATCATGGCTATCCGCGTGCCACCAACGATATGGATGTCTGGATCGCAGTACATCCAGATAATGCTGTTCGAATGGTGGCCGTCCTGCGCGAATTCGGTTTTATCCTACCAGAATTAACTCCCGAATTATTTTTACAGGCCAACAAAATTGTCCGCATGGGTGTTCCACCCATGCGCCTGGAAATCTCAACAGGTGTATCGGGCGTAGATTTCGAAGAATGTTTTGCCAGCCGAATCGTGGATACCTTGGATGGGATCCAGGTTAATATCATTGACCTGTCTCATTTGAAAATCAACAAAAAGGCAGCTGGCCGTCTCAAAGATTTAGCCGACTTGGAAAACCTACCATAACTGCAAGGGGCAGCCGCTCGCAAGTCAGATCCTTTCCAGTGATAGGATCTGACTTGTTTTAATCTAGACTTTTCTTGCTACAGAATCATAAAGCCTCTTGGTTTTAATAGAAACACCTATTTTAATGTGTATTAAAAAGGTGACTGCTCGCAAATATAATATATATTGCAACAAGTTATCACTTGTGCTATTATAAATAAATGGAATACGAGAAATTATTGGAGTTGGTTGGCGACCTGCCCGTTTTCGAATCATCATTACTTCTGGCCGGAAAAGTTTCCCCCGAAAATATTCGTCTGCAGCTTACCCGCTGGACCAAAAGCGGCCGGGTCTATCAACTACGCCGCGGCTTATACGCCATTGCACCACCTTATCAGAAAATAAAACCGCACCCATTTGTAATTGCCAACCACCTGCAGCGTGCTTCCTATGTCAGTCTGCAAACAGCGTTGGCCCTTTATGGAATGATTCCTGAAACCATCCAAAGCACAACAAGTGTTACATCCGGTCGCCCGGAACAACTTTCCACGCCGCTGGGTGCTTTTGAATTCCGGCATGTCAGGTCTGAACTCTTACGCGGATACCGCATGACTGATCTGCGCGGCCAGCAGGCGCTCGTGGCTGCGCCAGAAAAAGCGCTCCTCGATCTCATTTATCTGCAGCCGGAGG
>CAZLJB010000747.1:0-2009 GCA_964559195.1 uncultured Anaerolinea sp.
GTTGGCCTATTGCCATAAGAATGGTGTTATACATCGCGATCTAAAACCAGAAAACATTTTTATTTCACAAGATGGTCAACCTATAATTATGGATTTTGGATTGGCCCTTACAAAAAGCGCCCACCGAGTCACTTATTCAAATCTCAGTGCAACCATGGGCACTCCCGATTATATGGCTCCAGAACAAATAGATGGTCAGCGCGGGGATCAACGCACGGATATTTATGCCCTGGGTGTAATACTATACGAAGTCCTGGCCGGACGACCTCCTTTCACTGGCGATTCGAATATGGCAGTCATGTCTCAGCACATGAATAGTATTCCAACCAGATTAGACAAGGTAGATTCTGCAATTTCTCAACAGATGGCTGCAATTGTTGCAAAGTGCTTAATGAAAAATCCGGACCAACGATTTCAAGATATGTCAGCTTTGGTTGAAGTACTCAATCACCCCGAAAATGCAGATTTAAGCGTTCTTGATTTCGAGAATGCAAGTAAAGGAAAACCTTCATCTCTTATTCAAATGCAAACATTACGCGGGATTGGTATTGCAATAATGATCCTTTTGTTATTGGTTTTACTTGCAATAATATTGCAAGGCCTTCATCAATAATTACATATATTAAAAAATAATATGATCAATATGACCTCTTCAGATATTCTTAGCCAGGTTGAAAATCGTAATATAAGATTTATTGATTTGCAATTTACTGACATAGTTGGGGTCGTAAAAAACGTGACCATACCAGCACATGAATTACTTGGGGCAATCGAAAATGGTATTTGGTTTGACGGCTCTTCAATTGAAGGTTTTGCAAGAGTTGCTGAAAGCGATATGCATTTACGTCCGGATCTTGCCACGTTTGCGATCATCCCGTGGTTAAAAGATGATGAGGCTACTGCGCGTTTGATATGTGATGTATTTACACCCGACGGCTTGCCCTTCAATGGCGACCCTCGCAGCGTGCTTCGGCGTGCGGTCGAAGCTGCCCACGAAATGGGTTTTGAATATAACACTGGGCCAGAATTAGAATTTTTCTTATTAAAACCTCAACCAGATGGTCGTTTGCTACCAGTCTTACCGCATGACTCAGGCAGTTATTTTGATGCACCGTCAGACATGGCTGGTGGCTTACGCCGGCAAATGACATCCACTTTGGAATCTCTCGGGTTGGCTGTGGAGTCTATGCATCACGAGGGAGCCCCTGGTCAACATGAAATTGATTTTCGTTATTCAGATGCTTTAACAACAGCCGACAATGCCATAACTTTGCGGGTCGCCTTAAAGGTAATTGCTCAAAACAACGGCCTGTATTGTACTTTTATGCCAAAACCAATTCGTGGATTAAACGGTTCGGGCATGCATGTACATCAAAGTCTTTCATATCTGGAAAATAAAATAAATGCATTTTCCGACCCGGGTGATCCACATGGACTTTCTGAAACCGCCAAGCAATTTATTGCCGGGCAGTTAGCTCATGCCCGATCAATGTGCGCCGTCCTGGCACCACTAGTAAACTCGTATAAACGATTGGTTGCTGGTTACGAAGCTCCTGTTTATGTTACCTGGGCTCGAATCAATCGCTCTGCACTGATTCGAGTACCAAGAGCTTCAGGACCAGAATCAGTGCGTCTTGAATTACGCTGCCCGGACCCCAGTTGCAATCCATACCTTGCATTTTCAGTTATGCTCGCAGCAGGTTTGGATGGCATTCGCCGAAGGTTGACAGTACCAGAAGCCATGGAAGAAAATATTTATTTCAGTGATTATCGTACGCAATCAACATCAGCGTTATTACCTGGCTCGCTCAATCAGGCATTAAATGAGTTGGAAAAAGATGAAGTAATTTGCAATGCGTTGGGACAACATATGATGGAACGATTTATTAGTGCAAAGCGTTTGGAATGGGAAGATTACCGCTTAGAAGTTTCACCCTGGGAATTGGAAAAATATTTACCCAATTATTAATTTCTTTCAAGATCCATTTTTTTTCGACAAAAAATACACT
>CAZLJB010000748.1:0-2008 GCA_964559195.1 uncultured Anaerolinea sp.
GACGAAGTCGCTTCTGGAAAATTAAATCCAAAAGAACTATTACCAATATCCACTTTGGATAAATTTTACCTACCCGGAACAGATGGAGGCGCACACATCGAATTCATTAAATCACTCGGAGCCAACCGGACAAGCTTGACTCTGGATGAAGTCGTTGAAGGTATGACTGCATTTGGTTCAAATGCAGCCACGGATTATTTAGGATCAAGACTCAGTGATTATAATTACGCGCAGCTCTTTCGTCGAATCGGACTCACCCAAACAAGTTTGCCAACCTCAACTATCGGTCTATATCTGTTTATCAATAATCATGACACAGGATTATATGCTGAAGAACAGCTTTCAAAGGAAGAAATAAATGCCGAACAATCAAGGTTAGCTGGCTTATTTATAAATGATCCCACCTGGCGAAAAGCCGAAATAGAATTCATCAGCAGACCGACCAATGCTGCACCATTATTTATTCAGAAACAAGTTCTTGCATCCTATGGCATGACGGGCTCAGCAAACGATATTACGAAAATAATGCTGGCAGCCTATGGTTATTCCAACATTTTCAATTCTCAAACTCAGAACATCCTCCGCGAGCATTTGGAATGGCCGATGCGCTTGAATCCAGATAAAGCCCACGTTTTCAAAACCCTGGCTTCAGTTAGTGGAGCCTGGCCCGCAATATTAACTTCTGCCTGGTTTGCAAGAACGGAAAATGCAAATTCACGGGTATTGGTTGTTCTTTACAATAATATTCCTGACGATTTTTGGAACACCTGGATTGTAACTTTTTCGCATCAACAATTTGAAAACCAGGTTTTATCAGATTCCAATTGCTCTCTTTTTCCCGTAGTTCAATAAACTTCAACAATAAGGAGTTTTACATGATCAGAATCGTTGTAGACGCCATGGGTAGTGACACTTATCCTACCCCGGATGTAATTGGAGCAGTCCTTGCCGCTCGCGAATATGGGGTGGAGGTTATCCTGGTTGGTGATGAAGCCCTAATCAAACCAATATTGGCATCACAAAACCCAGGCGATTTACCCATTCGCATTGTTCATGCACCTGAAATGTTAACAATGGAAGATAAGGGTGAAGCGCTGGCCTTCAAAGCCCGTCATAAAGATTCGAAAAATTCCATGGCGGTGGGTATCGACCTGATAAAAAAAGGGGAGGCAGATGCCTTCGTAACGGCTGGAAATACTGGTGCAGCCTGGCTAACTGCTTTATTCCGTCTGGGACGTATTCGGGGCGTGGATAAACCAGCGCTCGCACCGGTCTTTCCGACTGCCAAAGGATCGTGTGTCGTTTTAGATATTGGTGCAAACCCTGACTGCGAACCACAAAATTTGCTGCAATTTGCAATTATGGGCAGTATCTACGCTGAGAAAGTACGAGGAATAAAAAATCCTTCGGTTGGCCTGCTATCGAATGGCGAGGAGGAAGGCAAGGGAAACCATCTTGTCAAAGAAGCCACACCATTATTAAAAAACGCAGGGCTGAATTTTTTTGGAAACGTTGAAGGTAAGGAAGTGATTGGAGGCGTGGTTGATGTGGCAGTTACCGATGGTTTCACCGGTAACGTAATGCTAAAATCTTCAGAAGCAGTTGCAAAGCTGATTGTCGACAAAATCAAAGAAGCTATAAAAAACGGTGGGCCTTTGGTGCTGCTGGGTGGCTTGCTTGTAAAACCTGCCCTTGGGAAGATAAAAAAACTGCTAGACCCCAGCGAGGAAGGCGCAGCACCCCTGCTGGGAGTCAATGGTCTGGTCTTTATCGGCCACGGAAGATCGGATGAAATCGCCATAAAGAATGCCATACGCGTGGCAAAAAACGCAGTTGAATCTGGCGTTCTGGATGCCATGAAGACCAATCTCCAAGCGCGCTTCCAGAATTCTCGGCCGGAATAAATTCCAATACTCCAGCCACTAAATCGCATAATTAATATTTACGATATAGTGGCTTATTTCCGCGATGATCTCCAAGGCATTCAGCTACGCCAATAAATGCCTAG
>CAZLJB010000749.1:0-2008 GCA_964559195.1 uncultured Anaerolinea sp.
AGATAGCTTCAGGTGACTGGAGTTCAGACGTGTGCTCTTCCGATCTGATATGCACCGCGCTGGCGGTATTAAGTGACTCAGCCTCCGGCCTGATGGTCTTTGCCATCCAGACAGGTCTGTTTGTGCTGATTTTGTGTTGGATAAAGTGGGGTCACCTTATTTCCAACCGCGCTTATTTATGGTTGGGTGGGGTTGGGCTACTCTTAGGTGCGATTATTTTAGCCAACCTTGGTTTTTTATTTGGTTTGTTTAATCGTTCGGCCAATATGACAGGTCGGGTGCCGATGTGGCAATATCTTATTAAGACTTACATCATTAAACGCGCCTGGTTTGGATATGGTTTTGGAGCTTTTTGGTACCAGGACAATATCATGCAGTCCATTCGTGATGTTGTGGGTTGGGGATACCCGGTCAGGGTTTCCGATAACGGTTATTTAGATATCCTTTTAGGACTTGGTCTTACCGGCTTGATCCTGCTCTTGTCGATCGTGGTAGTTGGTTTTTATCGGGCAATTCGAAGTGCGTTTCAGGACCGTAATCTGATTTCTTTCTTCCCTTTTTTTGTTCTGGTACATATTTTATTTATCAATGTCAGCCTGAGTTATTATTTTGAAAACGAGATATTCATCTGGTTCTTAATGGTTTTGATTTTGTTTATGTTGACTTCCGGTCCTCGAAAAACGTTGCTGGAATGATGCAAATAAACAGTTGACGCTTCAACCGCCCATCTAATTACTGGACGGAATAAATTCTGCTATCATGCCTTGCCATTGAGCCAACTACCCACCTACAACTTACCTTTTTCCCTCACCTCTCAATCCAATACTCCGTCTGATGCAGTGCTTCCGCCCCGCTTGCCGTGATCAGATACCCGTTTTCGATCCTCAGCCCGCCCCAGGGCGCATTGAACATCGGAATATCGATCGAAATGATCATATCCTCTTCCAATTTTGCCGGGCTGCTTGGGCCAAAGATTGGAGCCTCGAACTCAATCACACCCACACTGTGCACCCCGGAATACAGAAAATATTGGCCCAGGTTGCCCGCACTAACAATGTGTCTGCCGATCGCTTCGACTGCGCGCCCTTCGATCCCGGGTCGCAGCGCTTCAGCACAGGCCTTCTGTGCGGCGATCGCAACCTCTAAAGCGCGCTTAATTTCGGGATCCGGATTACCTACCAGCACCAGCCGCCCAATCGCGGCATGATAACCTTCATAACGCGGAGCCATCGTCAGCAGCACCAGATCGTTGGCCTCAATTTTTCGAAACGTTGAACGGGCCAGGATCGGCCGTGTATTCGGCCCGCATGCCACAATCGTATCGATGCCGGTCCCCTCCGAGCCGGCCCGCCGCATGGCTGCGTCGATTTCCGCAGCAACTTCACGCTCGCTAACTCCTGGGCGGATAGTATCCAGGGCGGCTTGAAAGCCTGCTTCCGCTATTTTATACGCGTAGCGTGTCACTTCAATCTCGGCTGCCGTTTTTCTGGCGCGCAGCCGGCACAGGCCGTCTTCCATATCCACCCAGACCAGCTTGGGCAGGGGCGTTTGCCAGGCAGCCATCAGATCACCACCAATTAATCCTCGCCCGGCTATCCCGATTTTTCTAATCGACGCCAGATCTTGCCCAATTTCAGCCATGATCTCACCCAGGCTTTGAATCTTAGAAAAGGGGTAATCTTCGTTGGGATGGGTGAACTCACGCAGAATTCTCACATCCGAAATTTGCCCCACAAGCAGCGCGTATTGATCGCTCTCAGGACCCACCAGCATGATCGGGTTGCCCTGTCTTGGCATCAGAATGCAAACCGGCTCAAAGTGAACCGGAAAGTTCGCCAGCCAGCGCGCATGCGCGGCTCCAAACGTGGCCCGATCATCCGCATACGCCACCAAAAAATCCAGATCATTTTCTGCCATGCTGGCCTGGACCCTCTTCCAGCGCTCGGGGTATTCAGAATTGGGGATGAATGGCTTTGAGTTTTTGGTGGTTTCCATGATTTTTCCCTTT
>CAZLJB010000750.1:0-2004 GCA_964559195.1 uncultured Anaerolinea sp.
TTGTCCCACCCCGACGCTATTCCACATTTCCGAGTCGTCGTTTCTGATCTCTCTGGTCGCGGAAATATATTAAGTAAGGCAGAAGAAAATGGTTTGGATATTGAAAACCATGATGTAGTGTTGGATGTGTTGAACGAAGTAAAAGAACTTGAGTCACGAGGGTTCTCTTTTGAAGCTGCAGAAGCATCCGTTGCCATGATGTTAAAACGCCAGCAGTCAGACTACAAACCACCTTTTGAGCTCATCGATTTCTTTGTAAATGTGGAGCACCGGCAAGGACGCGGAATATTTGCAGAAGCGATGGTGAAAGTCAGGGTTAATGGCGAAGTTTTGCATACTGCTGCTGAGGGAAATGGTCCGGTTAATGCCCTCGATCTTGCCTTAAGAAAAGCTCTTCAGACGACTTATCCAAAATTGGCAACCTTCCACCTCGCTGATTTTAAAGTTCGCATTCTCGATTCTGACCAGGGTTCCGAAGCTATAACTCGCGTTTTGATTGATACTCAAAACGGAACGAAGCGTTGGAGTACGGTTGGCGCAAGCGCCAATATTATTGAAGCCTCCTGGCAGGCATTGGTAGATTCTATCGAGTATGGCTTGTTGATAACCCAATAATTCCACGAGCATTCTCATATTACGCAAAGATTATAAAAAGAGCCCATGATGCAATCAAATATTGTCTTGTTACCAGGTGACGGTATTGGTCCCGAAATCATTGCCGAAACAATCCGCGTTTTGGAAGTTGTGGCTTCCAAATATGGACATTCTTTTTTGTTTACGGAGCGGTTGATGGGTGGTTGTTCCATCGATGCTTTTGGTTCTTCCCTGACGGATGAAACATTGTCGGATTGCAAGTCAGCTGATGCTGTATTGCTTGGAGCTGTTGGTGGTCCAAAATGGGACGATCCGAAAGCAAAAGACAGACCCGAGCGCGGCCTGCTTGCTCTTCGTAAGGGGTTGGGAGTGTTCGCAAACTTAAGACCCGTAAAAGTGCACCCAGCCTTGATAAATTCTTCTCCCTTAAAACCGGAAAAATTAATCGGGGTTGATATTCTTGTAATTCGAGAATTGACCGGTGGTTTATATTTCGGATGGCCAAAGGGCCGCGATATAAAGGATGGACGTGAACGGGCAGTCGATACATTGGAATATTACGATTATGAAATCCGTCGAGTTATGGAACTGGCCTTCAAATTGGCAAAAACAAGGAAGAAGAAAGTTACCTCAGTCGATAAGGCCAATGTTCTAGAGTCGTCCCGCCTTTGGCGTCAGATTGCCGTAGAAACCGGGAAAAATAACCCAGACGTCGAATTGGAACATGTATTGGTGGATACTGCTTCTATGCGCTTGATAACTGGTCCGGCATATATGGATGTCATTGTTACTGAAAATATGTTTGGCGATATCCTTACTGATGAAGCCTCCGTTTTGGCGGGTTCAATGGGTATGCTGCCATCGGCAAGCCTTGGAATTAGTGGACCAGGATTGTATGAACCAATTCATGGCTCGGCGCCGGATATTGCCGGGAAGGGAATTGCCAACCCTATTGGTACAATTCTTTCATCTGCAATGCTATTAAGATATTCCATGGGTATGGAGTCGGAAGCTTTGGTAATAGAAAAAGCAGTCGATGATACCATTACAGCTGGGGCTCGGACAGGCGATATTGGTGGGAAGCTGAGCACTCGTCAAATGGCGAATGAAATTATTTCACGCATTTCAGACCAGTAGAACAATATAATTTGTCCGGCCGACAGCGGAATTCACATCCAGCTGAAATGTGAGCAGAAAGTCAAATTATTTAATTTGACACAAATTGTAGGCGAAAAAGGAGAGATCAATATGGGAATGGAATCGAAATATATTTGGATGGATGGAAAACTTGTCGATTTTGACAAAGCTACAATCCATTTCCTGACACCTGCGTTGCATTATGGTGTTGCTGTGTTCGAAGGTATCCGAGTTTATGAAACGGATTTGGGTTCAGCGGTCTTTCGTCTACAG
>CAZLJB010000751.1:0-2004 GCA_964559195.1 uncultured Anaerolinea sp.
GGGATACGCCCAGGGAAAAAATCATGGCACTTGAGCCGCGCGGCTTCATCTTATCAGGCGGGCCAAAATCGGTGTACGAAGCAGGCGCCCCCACCATTCAACCCTTCATCCTTGATTCAAAGCTGCCGGTGCTGGGGATCTGTTACGGGATGCAGGCCCTGACCGCTGCACTGGGTGGTCAGGTGGATGCCTCGGCCCAACGCGAGTACGGTTATGCCATGCTTGAACCAGCAGCGGGCAGCGGGCTATTCCCAGATCAGGAGTTTCAGGTCTGGATGTCGCATGGCGACCGCATCACCAGCCTGCCGCAAGGCTTCGTGGCGCTGGCCAAGAGCGGCAGCAGCCCGCTGGCGGCCATGGCCGACCCGGCCCGGCATTACTACGGGCTGCAGTTTCACCCCGAGGTCAACCACACCAGCGGTGGCGCTGAAATCATCCGCCGTTTTGTAAAAATCTGCCTGGAACAAGGCAGCCTGGCAGCCCCCGGAAAACAAAAGATCAATGCCCAACCGGATTGGACACCCCAAAATATCATCGATCTGTCGATTGAACGCATCCGCCAGCAGGTGGGCAGCCAGCGCGTGCTGGCAGCGGTATCCGGCGGTGTCGATTCGTCGGTGGCAGCGGCGCTGGTGTACCGCGCGATTGGCGACCAGTTGGTGTCGGTCTTCGTGGATACCGGTTTGCTGCGCAAAAACGAGCCTGAACAGGTCATCAAAGCCTTTCGCGAAATGATGGGTGCAGAGCGATTTGCGAAGCAATTCGTGGCGGTGAAGGCCGGACCGGAATATTTCGAGGCGCTGCGTGGCAAGACCGATCCGGAGGAAAAGCGAAAAATCGTCGGTGAGAAGTTCATCCGTATCTTTGAGAAAGAAGCCAAAGAGCTGGGACTGCCCAAGTTCCTGGTGCAGGGCACCATCTACCCGGATGTGGTCGAATCGTCCGCACCGGATCGCAACAAGGCTGAAAAGATCAAGACCCATCACAACGTGGGCGGGCTGCCCAAGGATATGAGCTTTCAACTGGTGGAACCGCTGCGCTACCTGTTCAAGGACGAGGTGCGGGCGGTGGGCGAGGCGCTCGGGCTGCCGGCTGAGATGGTCTGGCGCCAACTCTTCCCCGGCCCTGGCCTGACCGTGCGCTGCCTGGGCGAGGTAATCCCCGAAAGGGTCGAACGATTAAGAGAAGCGGACGCCATTCTGATCGAGGAGCTCTCCGCCGCCGGGCTGTTGGGCAAAGGCGCCGGCACCAGCCAGGCCTTTGTGGTGCTGCTGCCAGTGCGCTCAGTAGGTGTGATGGGCGATCAGCGCAGCTACCAGGAGGCCTGCGCCATCCGGGCCGTACTGACCGATGATTTTATGACGGCCGATTGGGCACGCATCCCGTACGATGTACTCGCCAGGGTTTCAACCCGCATCGTCAACGAGGTCAAAGGCATAAACCGCGTAGTTTATGACATCACCAGCAAACCACCCGCCACGATTGAATGGGAATAAAGTCGAACCCAACCAGCTGGAGGGGATTTGCAACCTGGGCCTGGGTTTTTCGTAGATTCAAGCAGTAATCCATTCAAGCACCCAAACTGGAAGGGACGGAACAAGATGAATATTAAAATTAATTTTGGTGAAGTATTAACCAAGGCCTGGCAGATCGTCTGGAAATTCAAGGTCCTGTGGATTTTCGGCATCCTGGCCGGCTGTGGTGGAAACAACGGCAGTCGTTTTAACTTTAACGGTGGCAACTCCGGCGGCGGCTCGGGCGGCTCAGGCAATTCCGGGCAGCTGCCGGAATTCTTCAAACAGTTTCAGAACATGCAGCCCGAACTGGCACTTGCCAAATTTTGGGGCCAGTATACAGCCATTATTGTCGGGCTGATTGCGCTGCTGTGCATTCTGTGGGCTGTGTTTTATTTCCTGGGTGTGATGGGCACCACCGGGCTGATCAAGGGCGCCAAGATCGGAAGAGCACACGTCTGAACCCAGTCACCTGAAGCTATCTCGTATG
>CAZLJB010000752.1:0-2003 GCA_964559195.1 uncultured Anaerolinea sp.
GCCGATATTGCGATACTTTTCGAGCGGGTACTTACGTGGCATTTGTTAAACCTCTGTTCACTACAAAGAAATCAAAATTACATGCGATAGTGCGAAAACGCGCGGTTGGCTTCAGCCATCTTGTGGGTTTCTTCACGCTTACGAATGGCAGCACCCTGATTTGAGGCGGCATCCATCAATTCACCAGCCAGCTTTTCGGCAAAAGACTTGCCGGAGCGGGCGCGGGAAGATGAAAGAATCCAACGAATCGCCAGGGTCATACGGCGATTGGAGGGCACTTCCATCGGGACCTGGTAAGTGGCACCACCCACACGACGTGGGCGAACTTCCATTACCGGACCGACATTCTTCATGGCAGTATCGAAAGTATCAATACCGGGTTTGCCGGTTTTTTCCTGAATTAAATCCAGGGTATCGTACATCAAACGCATCGCCAGGCTTTTCTTACCGCGTTCCATCATGTGCTGGACAAAAATTGCCAGGACAGTGCTGTTGTGCCGTAAGTCAGGCGTAATCGGTCGTACTTCGGGCTTTCCTCTACGCATACCAAAACTCCGTGTTGGTTAATATTGCAATCGAATATTATAAAACGTTTACTTCGGGCGCTTGGCGCCGTACTTCGAGCGGCTCTGGCGACGCTTGGCAACGCCAGTGGTGTCCAAAGACCCACGCACGATGTGATAGCGAACACCGGGGAGGTCCTTAACACGACCACCGCGCACCAGCACCACAGAGTGTTCCTGCAGCTGATGGCCTTCACCGGGGATGTACGCTGTCACTTCGATACCGTTTGTCAGACGAACGCGGGCAATCTTGCGTAAGGCCGAGTTCGGCTTCTTGGGTGTCATGGTGCGCACAACCGTACAAACGCCGCGCTTCTGCGGTGCGCCGCCATCCTGGCGGAAACGGCGCTGCTTGTAGGTGTTGAGCGTATATTGCAAAGCGGGAGCTTTACTTTTGACCTTTTTGGACTGGCGACCCTTGCGGATCAGTTGGTTAATTGTGGGCACTTGCGCCTCCGAGAAAATATTCCTGCAATTTACATGAAAAGGACAGTTTTCGAGCAAAAGGTGAGGCCATCTTGTGAGTAATCGATGGCCTCACTTGTAAGACAAAGCAAATAAGCAGAGTTCTACCTAAGTGCAACGGCTAATCATTTTATCACAGCCAACTATTGACGTCAAGGAATGTCACTGCATCTTCATCAAGTCTTCTCCCAAACCGAGCAAACCAGTTCCAAGCTTGGGTGGGTGGACCTTCTCCTCATCCTTGCCAAAACGGATGATATCACCACCTTCGTTGATGGCTTCCACGGCCAGGCCGAGGGATTGAAGTTCCTTCACCAACACCCGGAAAGAGGCAGGGATGCTGGGCTCTTCAATTTGCTCACCCTTGACAATGGCTTCATAAGTATTGACACGCCCTTGAACATCGTCGGACTTGACGGTCAGCATTTCCTGCAGGGTGTGGGCAGCGCCATAGGCTTCCAGCGCCCAAACTTCCATTTCACCAAAACGCTGTCCACCAAATTGGGCCTTACCACCCAGTGGCTGCTGGGTCACCAGGCTGTATGGACCCGTGGAACGGGCGTGCACCTTATCTTCAACCAGGTGGTGCAGCTTGAGCACAGTCATGACGCCCACGGTTACCGCCTGATCGTATGGTTCGCCAGTCTTGCCATCCCGCAGGGTTTGTTTACCCAATGTTGGAATGGGCGCACGGGTTTCCTGCATCACGATCTGGGCCTTTTCAAACAAGGCTTCATCAGCCAGATCCTTGGTATCAATATTCATCGATTCCAGCCACAAACGATGGCAGGCCGCCAGGGCATTCGCGTCCATCCTGGCACGATCCCGTGTTTTTGGAATTTCAAAGGCCAGGATGCCGCTGGGTTCGTAACCATGATCCTTTAGCCACTCTGAGACCGTGGAGCGACGAGCATAATCCAAATCAATCGCCAGGCGATTCACATCATAGCCACGCTCACCCAACCATGATTCTAT
>CAZLJB010000753.1:0-2000 GCA_964559195.1 uncultured Anaerolinea sp.
ACGCGGTTGAATTTCTCGAATACATGGCTGCCATTAAAGGATTGGATGCAGTTACTGCAAAAAGAAGAATTGATGAATTACTTCAACTCACGAACCTGGTTGAAGCCGCGAAGCGACCACTGGGCGGGTATTCGGGCGGAATGAAGCAAAGAGTGGGCATTGCGCAGGCTTTGCTCAACGATCCACAGCTGCTCATCGTCGACGAACCCACAGTTGGTCTGGACCCCGAAGAGCGAGTCAGATTCAGGAATCTGCTCTCAGATCTTTCGGGAGAAAGAATCGTGATCCTCTCCACACACATTGTTTCAGATGTGGAAGCAACCGCCACCCGGATTGCGCTGGTCAACAAGGGTCAGCTTTTGCGTGAAGCCGCGCCGGAGAACTTGCTTAACGAATTGGAACATAAAGTCTGGGAGTGGACCGTTCTCAGCGACGATTTGTCAGTCATCAAACAAAAACATATCGTCAGCGGAACCATTCGGCGTAGTGACGGCGTGCAGGTGCGCGTGGTCAGCGCGGACAAGCCTGACGCCAATGCACAAAACGTTTCGCCAAATCTCGAAGATGCCTATCTATTTTTCATCGGTGGCAAAAGATGAAATTCGTACATATCATCTACCATTTAGTGCGCGCTGACTTTCTCGAACGCGTACGTCGTTATAGTTTTCTGGTCATGCTGGGATTGGTGGTGTTTTTGGGCTACCAGACCGCGATTGGCAATATGGCCCTGGAACTGGGCCTGTATCGCGGCGAGTATAACTCCGCGTGGGTTGGCGCCATGATGTCGCTGATCGCGACATTCTTCATCGGCTGGTTCGGTTTTTATCTCGTCAAAGGCTCAGTCGCCCGCGACCGAGAAACCGGCGTTGGGCAGATCATGGCCACCACGCCGCTGACCCGTCCGCTGTATTTGATCGGCAAATGGCTGAGCAACTTCGTCGTGCTGATGGCAATGGTCGCAGTGTTGGCGCTGGCCGCCATTGTGATTCAATTTCTGCAGGGCGAAAACACGCAGATCAATCTGTGGACATTCCTTTCGCCCTTCGTCTTCATCGTCATGCCACTCATGGCCCTGGTTGCGGCAGCGGCAGTCTTATTCGAATCCGTACCATTTTTACAGGGCGGCCTCGGAAACATCGTCTACTTCTTCGCTTTCATCAGCTTCATACCGCTTTTTATAGAAAACCCCACGCTCAAACAATATCCGGCCTTTGAACCAACCGGCCTGGGAATATTGGCAAGCGATATGGGCAAAGCACTCACCGCGATCTATCCACAATACAACGGTGACTTTTCTCTCGGCGGTGGATTTGTTACGGCAACCAGAGTCTTCACCTGGAACGGCGTGCAATGGACGTCAGAAATTATCCTGGCCCGCGGTTCCTTGATCGCTCTTGCCATTCTGCTGATCTTTTTTGCTGCTCTTTTCTTCGATCGGTTTGATCCCTCGCGGGGAAAGCCAAGGCGAGTGAAACCCGGCGCAACAAAACCGGAACCATCACCTGCCATACCATCCCAAGCCTTGCCCAATCTTCATCTTACTCCACTAAGTAAGACCGCCAATAGATTCAGTTTCTTCAATGTCTTAATCGCTGAAATAAAACTGCTGCTCAAGGGACAGCGCTGGTGGTGGTATGTCGGGATGGTTGGGATCAACATCGCCTGTCTGGTCGTTCCTTCCGCGGCCGTGCGTGAGTTTGCCCTTCCCATCGCCTGGGTCTGGCCGATCCTGCTCTGGTCTGCGATTGGCAACCGTGAAATTCATCATAACGTCCAGCAGATGACGTTCTCGTCTGCTTCCCCTTTGTTACGACAACTGCCCGCGCAGTGGCTGGCTGGATTGATCGTCACCTTGCTGGTCAGCACCGGCGCCATCATCCGCCTGACCTTTGACGGCGATACGGCTGGCTTGCTGGCATTGCTTTCAGGCGCGTTCTTCATCCCCTCCCTGGCATTGGCATCCGGTGTCTGGAGCGGAACCAGCAAGCTCTTTGAGATCC
>CAZLJB010000754.1:0-2000 GCA_964559195.1 uncultured Anaerolinea sp.
ATCTTTGAGGCGGAATATTTTGTCCCCAAGGTACAGCAAGCCCATATCGAACCGCACGTTTGCCTGACCTATTGGGATGAAGATGACCGCCTGGTGATGCGCACCTCCACACAGGTACCCTTCCACGTCCGGCGCATGCTGGCACCCGTGCTGGGACTGCCCATCAAGCGTATTCGCGTCATCAAACCGCGCATCGGGGGTGGTTTCGGCGGCAAGCAGGAAGTGTTGATGGAAGATGTTGCTGCCCACCTTACCATCGCCACCCGCCGCCCGGTGTTATATGAATATACCCGCGAAGAAGAATTTATAGCTGCGCGCTCCCGTCACCCGATGCGCGTGCGCATGAAAACCGGTGTCAAACGCGATGGTACCATCACCGCCAACGAAATGATCGCCCTTTCCGATACCGGCGCGTATGGCTGTCATGCCCTGACCGTCACCGGCAACACCGGGCACAAGTCGATGGGGCTGTATGTGGGAGATGGTGAATACCGCAAAGCCCCCAACATCCGGTTTTACGCTGACATCGTTTATACCAACACGCCACCCGCCGGCGCCTTCCGCGGGTACGGCGTCCCGCAGGGCTACTGGCCGCTTGACCGCCACATGGAAAAGATCGCGCGCGCCATGGGTTTTGATCCATTGGATTTCCGATTGAAAAACGCGATCCACCCCGGCGAATTCCACCCGTTCAGTACTGCCTGGAACGAAGGCCGCGAACCCCGCCCCGAGATTATCCACACTGTCGGCCTGGAACAATGCGTGGCCCAGGCCCGTGCCGTGAGCGGCTGGGATGACAAATATGGCAACGAAGCCTGGCATCGTTCAGCCGGGCCTAACAATTCAACCAAACGCAAAGGAATTGGGGTCGCGATGGTCATGCAAGGCACGGCCATTCCTTATTTGGATATGGGCGGCGCATCGATCAAGATGAACGATGATGGATCCTTCAACCTGCTGCTTGGCGCAACCGACCTTGGCACCGGTTCGGATACCGTGCTCTCGCAAATGGCTGCGGAAGTCCTGGGTGTACCGGTCGATGATATGATCTGCTATTCATCTGACACCGACTTCACCCCGTTCGACAAGGGCGCTTATGCGTCCTCCACCACCTATGTCTCCGGCACAGCCGCTGTCAACGCGGCCCGAGATGTCGCAACCCAGATCAAAACCCGCGCCGCCAAAATGCTGAATGCCAATGTTGCCGCGGATCTAAAAGCTGGCAAACCCGCCAAAGCCTGCGAAGCGGCTGATATACGCCTGGCGAACCGCCTGGCCTTTGCACCGGATGGCCGCACGGTCAGCATGGCTGAAATCGCCCTGGACAGCCTGCATCACAGTGAACAAAGACAGATCATGGGCACAGCTTCTTACGTCTCGCCCTCTTCACCGCCCCCCTTTGGAGCCCAGTTTGCAGAAGTGACCGTCGATACTGAAACCGGCAGTGTGACAGTCGACAACCTAGTCATGGCGGTTGATTCGGGTATCATCATCAATCCCCTGACCGCCTCCGGCCAAATCGAAGGTGGCATGATTCAGGCACTGGGTTATGCCGTTTGCGAAGAAATGCGCTATGACAGCCTGGGCGTGGCTCGCGAACGCGATCTGGGCGATTACCACATTTTCCGGGCCGACGAAGTACCCGGCCTGGAAACGATTTTTGTCGAAACTTTCGAACCCAGCCATCCCTTCGGTGTCAAGGCCGTTGCAGAAATTCCGATGGATGGGGTTGCCCCGGCGATTGGCAATGCCATCCTGGATGCCATCGGCGTCCACGTCGACCAGAACCCAGCCACTCCAGAACGCGTCTGGCAAGCCATCCAGGCCCTCAAAAGCACTGCCCGCTAAACAGCCCCTGGCTGCCATGCTTAAGGTTTCAATAAGTCCTATCGGCTAAAAAAAGTTAACAAATGACCAATAAATCTGAAACCATTTACGTAACCGGACACATCAACCCCGATACCGATTCCATCGCAGCAGCCATGGGCTATGCCTGGCTG
>CAZLJB010000755.1:0-1996 GCA_964559195.1 uncultured Anaerolinea sp.
CTGTTGGTGTACAGGCCGCTCTGGAAGAGCTAACGCCGAAATTTGAGAAAGCCAGCGGCCACAAACTCAACATCACTTGGGCGACCGCCGCCGTTTTAGTCAAGCGCATACAGGCCGGCGAGACAGCTGACGTGCTGGTGCTGACCAAGCCGCTCGGTTTTGGCGTGACGACCACAGCGCTCAAGCGTGGGTTGACCAGCCAGGCCGAGATTGACGAAGTGACCGGTTGGATGAGCCGCCTGAACCAACAAGCCGGGCAGCTGGCCAATGAATTTAACCTGCACGGTGGCACAGATATCACCGGGTTTGGGCTGTTGGGTCACGGACTGGAGCTGGCCCAGGCTTCGAGTGTGGCTTTGCGCCTGCAGTTTGAGCGCCTGCCTTTCATCTCTTGTGCGCGTAAATTTGCCGAGGAGTGGACCTTCCCGGGCGGCACGGCGGATAACCGCAGTTTTTACGGGCCGAAGCTGCAGTTTGACCCCAAAATAAGTGAATTGGAACAAATGCTGGCGTTTGATGCCCAGACCAGCGGCGGTTTGCTGCTGGCGGTGCCGGCTGGCAAGTTGGACGGTTTTATGCAGCGCGCGGCTGAGCTGGGCCAGCCGGTCTGGCAGGTGGGCGAGGCGCTGGTTGGGCAGGGTCTGGAGCTGACCCGTTGATGAGGAACTTTACTGGATGAGTATTGGCCTGGAAATTCTGATCATTTTTGGATTGATCATTCTGAACGGCGTTTTTGCGCTGTCTGAGATTGCGGTGCTGTCATCGCGCAAGGCGCGTTTGCAGCAGCGCATCAACGAGGGTGACCGGGGTGCACAGGCGGCTTTGCGGTTGGCCGAGAACCCGAATAATTTTCTCTCCACCACGCAGGTGGGCATCACGTTGATCGGTGTACTGGCGGGTGCGGTGGGCGGCGCAACCATTGCGGATGCGCTGGCGGCTCAGTTTGAGCTGCTGCCTTTTTTGCAGCCTTATGCCCATTCGCTGGCGCTGGGCTGCGTGGTGGTTACGATCACGGCCTTTTCGTTGATGCTGGGCGAGTTGGTGCCCAAACGCCTGGCCCTGAACAGCCCGGAGGAGATCGCCTCAACGATTGCCGGGCCGATGAATTTGATTTCAGGCCTCTTCTCTCCGCTGGTGCGGCTGTTGAGCTGGCTGACCGACCTGGTGATGCTGCTGTTGGGCGTGACTCCCAGCCAGGAGCCGCCGGTAACCGAAGAAGAACTACAGGTGCTGCTGGATCAGGGCACGCAGGCGGGTGTCTTTGAGGAATCAGAGCAGGATATGGTGGAAGGTGTCTTCCGCCTGAATGACCGCCGGGTGGGTTCGTTGATGACCCCGCGCAACGAAATTGCCTGGCTGGATGTGCATGATACGCCGGATGAAGTGCGCCTGCAGATTGAGGAAAATCCGTACTCGCGTTTTCCGGTTTGCGAAGACAGCCTGGATAACGTGCTGGGTGTGATTGAAGCGCGCGACCTGCTGCTGGAAAGCCTGCACGGCGAGCCGCTGCAGTTAAAACGAAACTTGCAGACGCCGGTTTACATTCCTGAAACGGCGCTGGCTTCCAAATCGCTGGATCTGTTCAAGTCTGGTTCGGCGGAGATGATGCTGGTGGTGGATGAGTTTGGGTCGACCCAGGGTCTGCTGACCATTTATGACATCCTGGAAGAGATTGTGGGTGATATCGACAGTCAGCCGCAGGCCACACAGCGCCTGGATGGTTCGTGGTTGTTGGATGGCATGCTTTCCAGTGATGACTTCAAGGAAATCTTCAACCTGCGCCACATGCCATCCGAGGATGAGTATGAGACCCTGGGCGGGTTCGTGATGCTGCACCTGGGCCGGGTGCCGCAAGCCGCGGATCGCTTTGATTGGAATGGGTTGATTTTTGAAGTGATGGATATGGATGGCAAGCGCGTGGACAAAGTGCTGGTGATGCTCAAGCCGGTTCTGCCCGGGAAAACACCCGCTGAGTAGTTACCACCCTTCGAACAAA
>CAZLJB010000756.1:0-1990 GCA_964559195.1 uncultured Anaerolinea sp.
TCTGTTGTCTTTTTCTTTTGCGCGCCCGCCCCCCACCTATACATACACGGCTCTGAACCCTCTTTCCCTACACGACGCTCTTCCGATCTGATCTTGATCGAGACTGATTACACCGCTGCGCACCATGCCGTGATCGAGGCCCAAAAGTCATCGCCCTTTGAGTTGGGGCTGGGTTGGGCGGTTAATCTGGATAAGGCCATTTTTAATGGCAAACGTGCGCTTCAGGCAGAAAAAGCGCGCGGATCGGATTGGATGTTTGTTGGACTGGAAGTCGATTGGGTTGGAATGGAGGCCTTATATCGCGAAGTTGGGCTCCCACCCCAGATTTCCGCTACAACAGTTCGCGCGAGCCTGCCGGTTGTAATCGGGGAGAGCCAGGTGGGTTATGCGTCATCCAGCGCCTGGTCTCCGGTGTTGAAGAAATATATTGCGCTGGCACATATTCGCAAACCTTACTATGAGATTGGCACCCGGGTCTCAATGGAAGTGACCGTAGAACATCATCGTAAATACGCCCCTGCACAGGTGGTGAAGACGCCTTTTTATGAGCCGGAGTGGAAAAAATCATGACACATCATCAATATGATGCCATTATTATCGGTGGCGGGCATAACGGGTTGATCAACGCTGCTTACCTGGCACGCGCCGGCAAAAAGGTGATTGTGCTTGAGCGCCGGCCGATTGTTGGCGGCGCTGCGGTGACCGAGGAGATCTTTCCGGGGTTTCGGTTTACGGAATTTTCATACGTGGTCAGCTTGCTGCGTCCCGAAATCATTCGTGAATTGGAACTTCCTAAGCATGGATTGAAGATTCTGCCGTTACCCAGCACCTTTACGCCGATGGAAAACGGGGATTATATTGCTGCGTGGGATGATCATGATAAAACACGGCGTGAGATTTTCCGGCATTCTCCGAAGGATGCCGATGCGTATGATGATTATGCGCGCTTGATGATGCGCATGGCGATGGCGGTAAAACCACTTCTAAACCTGGTGCCGCCGGATATTGCTTCGCTTTCCCCGCGTGATTTGTTTGGGTTGTTAAAAGTTGGGCAATTTGCTGCCAGCCTTTCGGAAAGTGACCTTTATAACGTTGCCAAACTGGTGACCCAATCATCTGGAGACATGTTGGATGAATGGTTCGAGACAGATGCGCTAAAAGGTACCAAATCGGCCAGCGGTATCATCGGTACCTACCTGGGTCCGCGTTCGCCTGGCACGGCTTATGTACTTTTGCATCATTACATGGGTGAGATTGATGGGGCTTTTCGAGCCTGGGGTTTTGCTAAAAACGGATCTGGTGGTGTGACGGCTTCAATTGCCAGTTCTGCCCGCGCATTGGGGGTAGAAATTCGTACTGATGCCCCTGTCAAGCAGGTCATTGTTAAAAATGGGCGCGTTGCGGGTGTGGCGCTTGAAAACGGTGATGAGTTTTTTGCAAAAGTGGTTGTTTCGGCAGCCGATCCTCGCCGCACGTTTTTGCAGTTTGTTGAACCGAAATATTTCCCGGATGAGTTATTAACTTCCATCCGCCAGTTCCGAACGCGCGGATCTTCCGGAAAACTCAACCTGGCCCTGAGCGAGCTGCCTAATTTCAGCGCGCTGCCCGGCGAAGGCGAGCTGCATCGCGGTGCCATTTCCATCAGCCCAAGTATTGATTATATTGAACGCGCATTTGATGATGCCAAGTATGGACAGGTTTCGCGTCGCCCGTATATTGATATCATCATCCCCTCGGTAATTGATCCTGATATGGCGCCGCCTGGTCAACATGTCATGTCCTGTTTTGTACAGTATGTGCCCTATGATCTTGATGGGGGTTGGAATGATGACCGGAAAGAAGCTTTTGCTGAAACAGTGATTTCCACCCTGGAGCAATATGCGCCAAATATCCGGCGCGCTATTATTGGCAAGCAAGTGATCACCCCGCTGGATATTGAGAAGATTGCCGGTATTACCGGTGGCAACATTTTCCATGGCGAGTTGCTGCT
>CAZLJB010000757.1:0-1974 GCA_964559195.1 uncultured Anaerolinea sp.
GGTTGTTGGGTCCTGCCCGGATAGAAAGCTCTGGTGAACTAACGCTTAAGCTCGTAACACTAAATAACAGGAGTTTCGTTGGCATCCGCTGCTGGAGCGGGTTGGGCAGGTAATGCGGCAGGAACCTGGCTGGCCCGCAGTCCGGAACGCCGTCCAAGTTGGTAAACACCATACAGCAACAATCCAAAGAGTGCCAATGGGATCAGGCGCAGCAGTCCACCGAGGAACATAAACCCAAAGCCGAATGGCGAAAATCTGTTGGAGAAACCAAAGCCACGGCTGAAACCACGATCCCGGCCTGAGCGGTTGTCAAACTGTCCCTGATATCCTGGTACCTGTGGATGCTGCCAGCCAGGGTTGCCGTCCATCATTGGACCGCGGTTCGTGTTTGGGGCCAGAACAGCCGGATTCGTGACATTATTCGCAATCATATAACTGCGCATGGCAAACGGTATAGCTACCAGCGCTCCAATCACAATTAATACAAGCAGGATCCCAAGGATCCACTTCCAAGTTTTTTTCATGTTAATCTCCTTTTTCTACTTATTTAATAATAGCACTCAAACAGTCCGGATTTGTGTGGATTATTTGCAGGTTTTATAAAGATTTGGATAAGTTTTATGATGCCAAACCAGGTCAGTCCAGGAAAATTCCTCCCGAATTTTATATTTTCGCAGGCCATCTAGGGTAAAATCGTGCCCATGAACAAACCAAAAACATCCCCTTTGCTTTTCTTGGCTGGTGTTCTCGTCATAATTGTAATTGCGACTTTCTTCGGCCCGGAAGAAAAAGCACTCGGTTCCAATGTTCGAATTGTATATCTGCATGGCGCCTGGGTGCTGACTGCTGAAATTGCGTTTGTTGCGGCAGCCATGTGTGCTGCACTTGGGTTGGTTGGGCTTTTCGTACCGGCTCTCAACCCGCGTATGGACGGGCTATTGAATTGGTCTGAAGCATTGGCCAAAACCGGAACAGTATTTTGGGTGACCTACCTGCCGCTTTCGCTGTGGGCCATGGAATCAAATTGGAATGGTCTTTTCCTGGCTGAGCCGCGTTTTCGCCTGGCGGTGACTTTCGCGGTGGTGGGGGTCTTGATGCAGGCTGGATTGTGGATGATCAACCATAAGCTTTTGGCGGCAGCCGCAAACATTGCCTTCATAATCGTTTTGCGGGTCATCTTTGCCACTGCAGCCAATATTATGCACCCACCCCCTTCGCCGATTTTTAACTCAGGAAATTACGTCATCATCAGTTATTTTGTAGGATTGAATTTACTGACCTGGCTGGCTGCCTTTTTTCTGGCGCGCTGGTGGCTCTCGCTTTCAGCGAAGTAGTTGTTCGCCTGAACCCCAATAAATTACTGGCTGTCCGGTGGAATTACCGACCATTCGACAGCCGGTAATTTATTTCATCAAATCATTATAATAAATTACTGATGAAACTAAAAATCCAAATTGCCTTTTTTACGATCGTCCGGGTGATCATGAACACCACCTATCGCATGACTTCCCCCTTCCTGGGAATATTTGCGCGTGGGTTGGGTGTGGATCTGACCACTATCTCACTGGTTGTTTCCTCCCGTTCTTTTGTTGGCATCTTTGCTCCATTTATTTCATCGGTTTCAGACCAGCGTGGGCGGCGTTTTGGTATGCTGGCGGGGATCGGTATTTTTACACTTGCTCTCAGCCTGGTGGCATTTCACCCAAGCCTGACTACCCTATCCATTGGGTTAATCCTGGCTTTGATCGGTAAGTTCCTGTTTGATCCGGCTATGCAAGCCTATCTGGGTGATCGGGTGCCCTATGAGCGGCGTGGATTGGCGATGTCTGTCACCGAACTGGGCTGGTCTTTCGCTTTTATTGGTGGAATTCCCCTGGTGGGGTTGTTGATTGATCGGTTTGGCTGGTCTGCGCCTTTTCCCCTGCTGGCCTTGTTGGGCTTGCTGGTTTTCGCGGGCATCTGGTGGTTGATCCC
>CAZLJB010000758.1:0-1962 GCA_964559195.1 uncultured Anaerolinea sp.
AAGAGAATGATTTTTCCATCAATGCTGACATCACCCAAGCCTGAAATCTGAACCAATCCGGCGCTGATCTTTTCGAAGGTCTGGGATGTGAGCAATGTGGCGGTGAAATCGCTGACCGAACTGGCTGTTTCAATCTGGGCCTGGGTTGGAGACATAAATTGAATATCGCCAAGTTCCTGCAGCGCCATCATGATCTGGAAGGCCCGGGCAGCCGAGGCAATGCTATCGGAGGGGATTGTAGCAACAATTTGAACAGTCTGGGTTTGCGCGGTGGGGGTTTCTGCGGCAACAAGTTGGGCGATGAGAAGAGCGTCTAGATGCTCCTGTACAAGTCCTGCAGGTTGGGCGGGGATGACTGGTGAGGCAGCCTGGGCTGGTACCTGGGCCGGGGTCGGGTCGCCTGGCACCTGGGAAAGATCTTTAAGCGCCTGGACCAGCTCATCGATGTCAATATCACTGACCTGGGCAGTCACGACTTCTTCGCGAAGCAAACGCAGGCGGTCGACGGCTTCCAGACAAATATTAATTAATGGGGTGGAGATATGGATGCTTTTTTTCCGTACTCCATCCAGGGTGGTTTCAAGCGCATGGGTAATATCGGTCATACGACGATGACCGATCATGCCCGCCATGCCCTTGATGGTGTGAGCTGACCGGAAAACCGTCTGTACCAGCTCAGCATCGTCGGATTCTTTTTCCAATCGGATCAGGATATCATCCAGTACCTGTAAGTGTTCGTCCACCTCGGCCAAGAAAATGGGGACTTCATCTTCGCTGATATCAAAAACAATATCCATAATTCTTCTCTTCTCGCTTGAATGAATCTGAGATAATAATTGCCAGTTAAATACTTATAAAAGATAACACAAAGTGACCGTTAGTACTGTAAATCATCCGTAAAGAGAAACGAAAAATTGAGTAAATTTTATTTATTTATGGAGGTCTGTGGCTGGTTTATCCCACAAATGACTGGTGAATCCGCCGGCGTGGTAAAGCCGGCGGGCGGGCATAATAATCACGCCTCTTTGTGGAAAAGAGGCGTGGTTGATTCAGTCAAAATATTTGGCGATAAGGATCAGGGCAGGTCTGCAGGTTTGGCGGTGGAAGGGTTTTCGGTTTGAGTGTCTGCTGTTGACGGGTTATCCGGTTCATTTTCTGAAGTCAGCAGCTTGCGCAGCTGCTCAAAGCTATCCGGTGCAGGTTTTTCGGCCAGAATTTCCTGGATCTTAACCTGATCCTGAACAGCTTGAAAGACTTCCTGGCGCAGGATAATCACATCGCGAGGTGCGTTTATGCCAATTTTGACACGTTCGCCTTCAATCGCCAACACTGTTATAACGATGGAATCGCCTATGGCAATGCTCTCATCCACCCTGCGAGTTAATACCAGCATATCGACACGCTCCACAAATCCAGGTTTTATAAGGTAAAAAAGCGGCTTATGGCAGGATTAGCTGGCGACAGGTCTTATTGCAAATAATCAAAGAGACTAAGCGTGGAGATTGCGCGCTGGCTGACTTCCAAAACCGCCTGATAGGTGATTTTTTGGTTTGCCAAAAGTGAAATTGCCTCCGCCATATTCGCATCTTCTTTTTTGGAAAGAAGGCTGGTCGCCTCAGTTTTAACCTGATCCAGAAATTCTGCGGCCGACTCGACCTGGCGCAAACGGGCGCCGTTTGAAGTACGGTATTGGTCGAGTGAGGTCAAAGAAGATTGTACGGCAGTCAGGGCGTTTTGCAAAGGGCCAGGTGTAAATGGATCTGTGGCCACAGCAGGATCTTTGATCATGGCTTCATTGGCCTGGATCAAGGCCTTGATAAAGTTTAAAATAGGCGGGTTACCGGGAATATTGAGGGTGACATTTTGATCCGGCCCCAGGCTGCGCTGGATCAGGTTTGCATCCCCAGCGTAAGTCACGACCTGGTGGGTAACCGTAGCACCCAAGAAATCTGTAAAGGTATT
>CAZLJB010000759.1:0-1957 GCA_964559195.1 uncultured Anaerolinea sp.
CGAGCTAGCTTCAGGTGACTGGAGTTCAGACGTGTGCTCTTCCGATCTGCGCAGTAGTGGCTTTCCTGGCTTTCCTTGGATTTGTGGGGGATATGCTGCTTCCGTCGAATTCCGGCGATTTTTCTGGGATCGTTCGCTTTTTTATGTTGGCGGCTTTCCCAATGTTATTAACACTTTCGACCCGCTACAGCCTTTCAAATTCTGGCAATTTAAGCAGTGGGCCAGCCGTTGAAAATTCGGAAAATCAAAATGAAAGCCGTCAAACGGATGGCGAGGATAAAGCCAGTTCGCTTTCAGTTGAACGTCGTCGCTACAGTACAGATCCAAAAACCCTGCAAACTTTGCTGGCCCTGGCTGCGGAGGTGGATGCATCCAGGATTAACCAGTATATTGCCCGATCAGTTGCCCAAGTTTTATTGGTTGATTTATGTTTTCTGATTTATCTCGGGGAGGATCAGACCTCGCTTTACATTGCAACTGGATATGATTTAATCCGCGAGGAAAACCTGGAGGGCGGAATTGTTAGTCGGGATACCGTTCCTATTCTGGCAAATGCAATTTTGAGAGGCAGACCACTACATTTGCCAGCCAGTGTCACGGCTTCAGATATTAAAGGCCTGGCCGATTTGCTTGGTTTGCCGAAACCTGGCGACTTATTAAATGTTCCAATTCTCGCTGAGAATGGCCCGATCGGGAGTATTTTACTGCTTTCTCCGTATTCAAATCGAGAGTGGACGGCTGATGACCAGACTTTCCTTTCGAGTGTGGCGACTGCCCTGGTACCGATCATCGAACGCGGTCGGCATATCAACCTGGAAGACCAGGATCGTGAAAGAACCCAGTCATCTGCCAAGGATGCCTTTGAACAAGCTTTGCGCTTGAAAACGGCCAATGATGAATTATCCAACCAATTGCAGACGTTGCGGAGCGAACTGCAGATTGCTGAAGCAGAAAACCAGCAGCAGAAAGTAATACTTGCCAGCACAACGTTGGAAAACATTAATCGCCAGGGCCCGCCTGTTTCAACCGAAGCAACCTCCCAGTTGGAATCTGAACTAAAAAAAGCCCTGACCGAGATGGCTCATCTTCAAAACCAACTAGCTGATTCAAACAACAGGATTTTGCAGTTGGAAAGCAAGCCGACGGCTACTATTACATCTGATCAGAGAGAAGTAATTTCTTCCATTTCGCAGGAATTACGTCAGCCTATGTCTTCGATCGTTGGGTATGCCGAACTGTTGCTGGGTGAGTCGGTTGGGATACTTGGCGCTTTACAACGAAAGTTTATTGAGCGAATTCGAACTTCCACTGAGCGGATTGGCAGTCTGGTGGATGATTTGATTCAAATTACTTCGCTTGAGGCAGGTTTTTCGGTAGCGGATCCAGAATCGGTTGATCTGAACCTGATTATTGATAATGCCATGGCATACACTTCCAGCCAGATGCGTGAAAAAAATATAGCCATGCGTATTGATATTCCCGAAGATTTGAAGACATTGTTTACAGATCGGGAAGCTCTGCAGCAAATCCTTATTCATTTGTTGCAAAATGCCGGGGCTGCTTCTTCTGTGGATGGTTCTGTCACATTACGTGTTCGAACTCAGCGAGAATCCGACCATGAGCACGTCATTATCCAGATCAGCGATACCGGCGGTGGTATTCCCAAGGAAGATCTGTCACGAGTATTCTCACGCCTTTACCGTGCAGAGAACACCCTGATCCAGGGGGTGGGGGATACTGGTGTTGGACTTTCGATTGCCAAGACTCTGACTGATGCGCAAAATGGCCGTATTTGGGTTGATACCGAGATGGGAGTTGGATCAACTTTCAGCGTATCTCTCCCGTTACATTCTGTCGCATCAATTCCGGAAGGCGCCTGATAGATGGAATCTTTACGACAAATCGGTATCGGTATTTTGCTTGCTGCGATCTCTATTACCGTCATTTTGGGTGGTTT
>CAZLJB010000760.1:0-1948 GCA_964559195.1 uncultured Anaerolinea sp.
CAATAAACATATATTCTGTGAATTAGAGCCATTTACCCAAAACTGTCTTCGCGGTGCGTGCTTTCGCTAGCGGCCCTGTTCGTGAACCAGGAATTTATGGTCCAGCTAAATTTCAGAGGGCGAGGGGATGGATTATGGCCCCGCTCCTTGTCTTCCACGCGGAGCTCTCATTATTGATAATAAAAAAACCCGCCTTTCAACGGGGGTTTTCAAAATACCTTGCCAGTTACCTTTCAGGATGGTTGACAACAGGTTGCAAGTTGTCATGATACGCAAAATAAAGCCTACCGCCTGGTTTCTTGAACAACGTACTTTGCCAGGATCCGGTTAAAAATATCCTCGTCATGCGGAGAGATATTAACAATCTGAAAGCCATCCAAAAACGAATTTGGATCGGTAGGATCATTCTTAGTCCACTTGGCTCGTGCAATAAAAATTATAAAAGACCGGTCCGAAATATCCGGCGTAAGGTCCATGCGCAAAGTGTAATCTTTGTTTGGGATCATAGGTTTTGAACTGTCCAGCTTGAAACCCCGTGGACTGATATCAGTCAGATAACCCACCAGTTCGGATGTGATATTGTCCAGTACACGCATATAATATGCGAACTTACTTCGATTATTGGTTCTACGTTCATTTGCCATAATATGCCTCTTGCTACTGATAAAATAAATAATTTGTACAATTAATTATAGGATAAGACCCTCAAAGATACAAGCCAACAAGGCAGTTATCTAAAAGAATTTAGGAGATTTTTACGCCACAATGCCAGTCCGGTCTTCAACTGGCTGATTAACTAAACAACTCACTCATGTTTTGAGCCAGTTAGTTTAAAAATCTCTACAAGCCGCCTTTAATACAAAGCAATCCTGAAATAATCCTTGACTCTAATTCAAGTTTTTGATATTATCGTTATCGTTACCGTTATCGATAACGATAATTTGCACGAACCATCGATTCGGTAATTCCCGGCCGCAAACCGGCCGCTAACCACACTCTTTTTTTTACACAAAGTTCGAAAAGGAAAAGAAGAAATGAAGAAAAGCTTAATGCTCGTAGTTTCAATGCTGCTCGTATTATCCGTGTTCCTGAGCGCCTGCGCTCCTGCCGCCCCCGCCGCCGCTCCCGCCGCCCCGGCTGCCCCTGTTGCTGCCAAAATCGTCGGTATTTCCATGCCTACCAAGACATCCACCCGCTGGATTTCTGATGGTAACAGCATGGTCAAATCCTTCGAAGCACTTGGTTACAAGACCGATCTGCAGTTTGCTGATAATGACATCAACAACCAGCTCTCCCAGATCGAAAACATGGTCACCAAGGGCGCCAACGTGCTCGTGATTGCAGCTGTTGACGGCTCCACCATGTCCGACGTGCTCCAGAAGGCTCATGATGCCGGCGTGCTCGTGATCGCTTACGACCGCCTGATCACCAAGACCCCCAATGTCGATTATTATGCAACCTTCGATAATTTCGGCGTCGGCGTTATCCAGGGCACCCAGCTCGTAACAGGCCTTGGACTCAAAGATGGCAAGAAAGGCCCCTTCAACGTTGAACTGTTCGGCGGCTCCCCCGATGACACCAATGCCGGCTATTTCTATAATGGCGCCATGTCTGTCATCCAGCCCTTCATTGACAACAAGCAAATCGTCATCCAGTCCGGCCAGATGGGTATGGACAAAGTCGGCACCCTGCGCTGGCTCGCTGCCACTGCCCAGGCCCGCATGGACAACCTGCTGAGCGCTTTCTACACCGACAAGCGCGTTGACGGCGTCCTCTCCCCCTACGATGGTCTTTCCATCGGTATCCTCTCCTCCCTCAAGGGCGTTGGTTATTGCACCGCTGCCCAGCCCTGCCCAGTTGTAACCGGCCAGGACTCTGAAGTTGCTTCCGTCAAGTCGATCATCGCCGGCGAACAGCGCTACTCCGTCTTCAAGGACACCCGCTCCCT
>CAZLJB010000761.1:0-1947 GCA_964559195.1 uncultured Anaerolinea sp.
TGCCAGCCAGACACGCTTGATAAAGAAATCTGCTGGGATGGCAGAAAACAAGGCCAGGCCCAGGGTCAGCAAGTAAAGAACGGCGATTACAGCCAGGCTGCGTGAGAAACTGACGGAAATCAGTAACGCCAATACGCCCAGTATTTTGACACGCGGATCAATGGATTGAAACAGTCCAGCCCGGGCGCTGATCTCTTCGGCAAACAAGGCCCGCTCGAGAGTTTCAGTGATGCCTCTCAGGGTATGTTCCATGATGCTGGCGTGACGGTGCGAATGTGTTGAAGTTGATGATTTATTCATTGGCGCGATTATTGACCCTGTTTTTGAGTACTGGAATTGGATGTCAGGAGTAAGCTGAACAGCCAGGTGATCAGCCCAATGATGGTAATGCCGGTTATGGCCGAGAGCACATAGCCCAGGTTTGTATTGCCCAGGGATGGTAGATTATAGCCAGAGAGCGGGGCGCCCCACAGGCTGGATAATTTTTGCAGTCCGGTGGGAATGGTTTTGAACCCCATTCTGGTCAGCTCCTGAGTGCCCCATTCACCCCAGGCAGTTCCAGGAGCCAGTAAACCGAGCGGGGATGCAACGATCAGAACCGCCAGGCTTACCCAGACAGCACGTAGTTTTTGAAAAATACCAGTCTGGTTAACCAGGTTGGAATTCTTTACTCCAGCCAGGATTTCAGTGTTCGAGCGCTGTAAATAGGCTACAACTAGGGCTGTTAATAAGCCTTCCACCACCGATGCGACCAGCATGTGAGGAATGACCATGGCTGGAACTGCAACGGAAAGAGGGAAGGGAGCGTAAAGGGGTGTTCCGTCGACGGCATGGAAGAGCAGCGGCTGCAAGCCAAACTCTACGCCTGCTAGAAAGGCTGCAACCGAAACGCCCGTCCAGCCACCCAGCGCCGCTCCGACCACACGACGGGGTGAATTCAGCCCGGTATTTTTTGCAAAGGCCTGATAGACGCTGTAACTGACATAAGGAATGACCACTGCCATGTTGAAACAATTGGCGCCAATCGCCAGAATGCCACCATCGCCAAAGAAAAAGGCCTGAATGATCAGGGCGATTGAGATGGCAATGACTGCCACCTCGGGTCCGAGCACGATGGCTGCCAGCGCTGCGGCTGTGGCATGTCCGGTAGTGCCGCCAGGTAGTGGAATGTTGAACATCATCACGACAAAAGAGAAAGCTGCCAACAAGGCGATCAGCGGCACGCTGCGCGCATTCATGGTCTCGCGGATTTTACGCACACCGATCATCCAGAAGGGCAGTACGAGCAGGAACATTATTAACGAAGTGACAGGGCTCAGATATCCATCCGGAATGTGCATGGCAGTGGTGCTCAACCAGATCAACAAAGCGCTGTAGTAAATCACGGGCCATTTTTTATCGGTAAGAAAGTCTTTAATACGCATGAAAAAATCCTTTTTGCGTGGAAATAACGCAAAATTATTGGCAATTCGGGCACAGCCCAAAAAAAGTCAGGTGGCTGGTGGTTAAGCGGTAACCGGTCAGGTTTTCGATGGTGTCGTACAAGCCGGTCAACTGGGTATGGCTGATCTCCATTTCACTGCCACAATTTTGACAGATGACGTGATGGTGGTCATTTCCGCCGACCTGGTAAACCAGCTTGCCGCTGCCGATGTGAGCCGCCAATGCAAAGCCATTTTTTGCAAGGAACTCCAGGGTTCTGTATACAGTTGTTTCTGTTAAACCAGGCATGCTTTGCCTTGAAATTTCGAAAACTTCAGCCGGCGTTAAATGACCGCCGGAATGCTGCAGCACCTGCAAAATGGTAAGTCTTTGGGGTGTCAGGCGGAATCCGCGTGACCGGATCTGATTGGAAACATATTCTGTGCAGCTCATGGGCATCCTATTGCAACTATTATCAACTGCAAGTTTATGCTTTTATCCTATCACAACCTATCAATTATTTTC
>CAZLJB010000762.1:0-1947 GCA_964559195.1 uncultured Anaerolinea sp.
ATCTATACGGCTCTGAACACTCTTTCCCTACACGACGCTCTTCCGATCTCTCCACAGGTTAATATTCATTACATGACCGGCAACCACGATTGGTTTTATCATCTTCCCGGCAAACGCTTCGATAGTATTCGTCAGGAAGTGATCGATGGCCTGGGCTTGTGCAACCCAATCGACAGCTTTCCATGGGAATTATCCGAACACGCCGCCCTGCAGGATGTTTTTGCGCGCTACCAGGTATATGGTCAGCATGGCGACAAATATGACCGGTTCAATTATGACCGCGAAAAAGGTCGCAATTACAGCACATTGGGGGATGTGTTTGCGGTCGAGGTGATTAATCGTTACCCGTTAATGGTGATGGAAGAGCTAGGGGATGAACTGCCCGCCGCAATTCTCACAAGCCTGCGCCAGTTGACCAACGTCCGACCTGCTCTGGCTGCTTCTTTGTGGATTACCAGCCGGATCCAGCAGCACGCTGGCAGCGATGCTATCATGCACAAACTTAAAGACATCTGGAACCGGGTCACCGACGAATTTTTGGAAGTTACTTTCGTTCGCGAGGCTGATAGAGCCTTCCTGTTCGATCTGGTGGATGCCCTCAAGCTGGTTATCAAATTATCGCAAAAAGCCTCCTTCCAGACCATTAACGATGTGGTTATGTGGATGCGTGAAAAAATGTGGGAGGACGGGATGTCCTTCACGAATCACGCCCTGCTTGAGCCAGCCTTTTTGGATCAAACAGCTCGCTATATTACATACGGACACACCCACCACCACGAAGTCGTTCCTCTGGATACCAATGGGCTGCCACCAAACGATGAAAGCCAATATTATTTCAATTCAGGCACCTGGCATTCCTATTACGATCTGGCTGTTCGTAAACCTGAAGCCCAAAAATTTGTCCATTACCAATCTATGACCTATCTGACCTTTTACGCCAGCGGCGAATGCAGCGATAGAAATTTCGAGGCATGGTCCGGAGCACTCGGGTAATTCCAAATCCAAATTTTCAGAATTGAGACTATTTAATGATTTTCATCGGCGAAATTGCGGCTTTGTTTACATCCTTCTGCTGGTCACTCTCGGCGGTTGGCTTCTCACTCGCGGGGCGTAAATTCAGTTCACAGGTAATAAACATTGTGCGTGTAACGCTGGCCTTCCTGGTATTGCTGCTGATCAATAGTATCCTGTATGGGCAGCCAATCCCGTTCAATGCAGGAGCAACCCGCTGGGGTTGGTTAATGATTTCTGGAATTATCGGGTTGGCGCTCGGCGATGCCTTTTTATTCCGTTCTTACCAACTGGTAGGTCCCCGGATTGGTTTGTTGCTGCTCAGCCTGGCACCTGTTTTTGGCGCTGCTATCGCCTGGTTATTTTTTGGAGAACAGCTCAGCAGTCTGCAGTTTGTAGGCATGATCATCACCCTGGCAGGCATCGGCTGGGTTGTTATGACCCGGCCAATCCTAAATGTTGGCGATGAACAGATCCGGTTGTCGCTACAGGGCATTTTGTTTGGCGTTATGGCTGCCTTGGGACAGGCAGGTGGATTGGTTCTTTCGAAACAGGGCATGTCCAATGATTTCCCCCCCTTTGCCGGAACCATTATCCGAATGACCGCCGCAATCATCTTCTTATGGGGGCTGGCTATTTTTCAAAAGCAAATTGGGAATACGGTCGCAGACGTACGCGCACACCCATCCGCCCTGGGCTGGGCTGCCTTTGGGGCGTTTTTTGGCCCTGTCATCGGCGTTTCCGCCTCGCTGCTGGCCATCCAGCACGCCGAAATTGGAGTTGCGTCCACCTTGATGGCGCTGCCTCCCGTTTTCATGCTGCCAATCAGTTACTTTTTCTTCAAAGAGCGTTTTGGTTGGCAGGCTGTCGCCGGGACTCTTCTGGCGATGGCAGGTGTGGCCCTCCTGTTCTTAAAATAAGGCGGTCGTTTTCCAC
>CAZLJB010000763.1:0-1947 GCA_964559195.1 uncultured Anaerolinea sp.
ATCCTTTTTTACTTGTTTTGCTAACCTGTTCAAGGAATTAATATCTCCTGAGATGGCATAAGCTTGCAAGAAGGGCAGCCATTCGATAACTTCGTCTGGATGCAGGTCTCTTTTAGTGACCTCATTGCCTAGAACGAGAATTTGCTTCCAATCATTATTTTGCAATGAAAGCTCAGCTTTTTGATAATAATAGCACCAACCGTGGTCGGGCTCGTGTCCGAAAATAGATTTCGCTGGTTGCGGTGCAGTGGAATCTATTATTATTCTATCGATTTTTGATAAATGGGCAACCTGAGAAATAAAATAGGGATCTGACCGAGTTAATTGGGGTTGGTTCGAATCCAGGATATGAACGCAGGAAAATTCTGTTGGCTGGCTGATGACCAGCAAATTAGCATAATTAACCAGGCTTTCATGGGTTCGGTAGCGAAAAGTATATGAGTTGTTGGGATTAGCAAGAATGTCTTTGCTGGATGGATCGCCTTGTTCCAATGCTGACAGTTGGTAAATAGCAGGAAGTTGATTTGTATTATTTGGAAAATACAAATAATTAGCCGGACCAGCGACAGTATCGACATCCTGACCATAGTCAACCGAAGGATAATTTACAAAAAGTGTTGTTTTAGGTTGGATGCCAGGGGCTCTCCATACGACTTGTTGCCAGAAACTTGAAACAATCGTCTCTTCCTGAGTGATTCGTAACGAGATTGTGTAATGAGTCAACACAGCCAATAAAACAAGACCTGCCATGCTTGCAAGCCTGATATTTATTGATCGAATGGAAAATACAAGTCCTCCAATCAGGACGGCACCCGCCAGAGAGGCGGGTAAGGCGTAGTGTGAATAATTTCCCAAGGTTACATAGCGATTGGCAGCGATTACCGGAAGCACACCCACGATAATTCCTGCCAGACCAATAATAATGGCCTCGTTAGCATAGTTATAATTGGTTTCCTGGAGGTTCCCTAAATTATTAGCCGATTCTATTTTGCGCGTAGCCAAATCACCGATTATAAAGACCAGGATGGCTAAAAAGGCGAGAAAAATTCCGAACAAAATATCCGTAACTCGAAAATTGAATAAAGTTTGGGCGGTAGGCATTGCCCAGGCCAGGGCAGCAACATTGACTGTGCTTTGAAATAATCGGATCAGCCATAACAATCCTGTGTGAATGGGTGAGTCAAACAGGAAGCTCATTTGTAAATTAATGTCAGTGGTTGGTCGTTGATTGTGGAATATAAATAAACGCCAATAGAGAAATCCTATCGGGATGGCTGCTGCAATGGCCCATGCCTGCAAGGTTGACATGATTTTTTTTATAAATGATGCGTTTATATAATTGTGATGGATGTAAATAAATACAGCCAGTAATCTAAAAAATTCCATTCCTATTGAAAAATCCACCAGCGCAATATATGCCCAGCCTGAAAGTATTGAGAAAAACCACGCCAAGGTTTTTGGAAGTTTCCGGTCAGCTTGAATGGCTTTTATGGTCAGTGCAATTGAGAGTACTTCTAAAAACGAACTGATGATCCTTGGTTGATTTTCAAAACCTTCGAGCCAACGGGAATACCCTGGAAAAAGCGTAAATAATAATGCCAAAAAAAGCGCCATTTTTCTTTTTCCCGGCCAGAGAAAATTAAATAAATAGAGCGCTGCAAAACCTCCCAGTATTCTCCAAATAAAAGAGCTGATGTGATAGGGTAGTGGTTGTACGTTAAATAGTTGGAAATAGACTTCAAAAAGCGGTGCTCGAGCCGGACGGTCGATGCTGAACATTTCTTGAAAGGTATTCGGTCCACCGATCAATCGGTCCATTGCGTAATACCAATCATCCCTGTAGATTGACGCCCTGGTTAGGTTGGGCAAATAAGCGCAGCCCGCTATTATAAATATCAGGAGCACCTCAATTGTTTTTTGGAATCTTGGGACTGATTGGTTTGGCAT
>CAZLJB010000764.1:0-1945 GCA_964559195.1 uncultured Anaerolinea sp.
AGCTTCAGGTGACTGGAGTTCAGACGTGTGCTCTTCCGATCTACATCAATCAGGTGAGCGGCGGCCAGGATAATTTCGAGTTCCTGAATACGGCCTTCAACGAATGCTTGTTCGTTTTTGGCAGCTTCATATTCGGCGTTTTCTATTAGTTCTCCGCCTTCCATTGCTTCATGCAACCTTTCGGCAACTTCTTGCCGTTTGGTTGTTCGCAGAGATTCAAGCTCTTCTTGAAGCTTTTGAAAACCATCTTTTGTCAAATATGTAGCCGGCATAATTCCAAACCCTGTTTATAAGATATGTTGCATCCCTTTTTGGAGATGCAACCTTGAATGAAGTATCAAAATACCCTTCAGAGTGTTCTAATATATCATGAATTTTCCATGAAATCAAGCTGCGAAATAGGATATCTGTAATATTTTAGAGTGAGTTACTCATAGTTTTTTCCAGATTAATTGGCCATGATTGAGGCTGCAATAATCCTGGATTAGGTTCCGCATCTCTTGGGAGTCGAGGAAAAGCGAAGACAATTGTGATTCATAGGCATCAATCCCGTCCTGCCAGGCTGCCAGGCCCTCAGTAGAAACGGATATATGCCTGGATATCATGTTGGATGTGGCTGCCGGCAGTTCGTCCTGGTGTTCAAAAAGGTAGGGGATGTCAGTATAGTAAAAGATTGGAAGATCAAGGCTTTCAATGGCCGCGCGGACAATGACATGGTCTACGTGTCCACCCAGGGCCAGCGGGCAAACCAGGGTATCAGAAGCCTTCAATTCACGGGAAATCAACCGGGCAGTTTCTTCGATAATCCCTGATTCTTCCGGGTGGATCGGATCGAACACATCTTCCGTATACAAATACAATCCGTTATTGGTGCGCCGGTAAATCGCATCCACCAGGCCGAGGTGACGAACGCATGCCCCAACCATTTGGGCGGCTTTTTGGTCTTCAATCCGTCGTAGAGCAACAGTCTCAGCCGGGCTGCCAGTTTTCCACTTGGTGTGGATGCGGGTGATTAAATCTGAAACTGGACCGGCGGCTGGCTCGCCGGCAGTCACGGTCCAGATCTCCACCGGGATGCCGGCCTGGCTATGTTCCCAGATCAAACCGCCGCAGGAAAGCACAGCATCATCAAAATGTGGTGAAATAAAAACCCAGCCCATTTTATTCCGCCCCTTTTCTTTTCAAAGAAAGCTGCATTTGAGCAAGTGACTTTAGGTTAATCATCGCTACTTTCTTCCAGGTTGACGATCTGTTGAGCCAATTTTTGCAGTGCACCGGTTTCGTTTTCGTCGGTATGGCTGGCCTGCCAGTATTTTTCAAGCAGTTCTAGCGGCGAGAGGCTGGCAATATTTTGGCCTTCTGATAAACGCACGCGTGCTTCAATTTGTGGCCGTTTGACCAGATGAAATTCAAAGGCATCCTGCATTTCAGACCGAATTTCGGCTTCATTGATCAGTCTTTCGTAATCCCGGGGATAATCGAGCACAAGCCTGACAATCGCGTCCTTGCTGCGCCGGCTTGTGGGTAGCGCGGCTTTTATCTGCGCGGTTACATCCTCGGCTGATTCCAATTTCAGGCGTGCTTCGATGAAGGGGCGAATTGACTTTAGTTGGCGCCATTCGACATTTGTCTTACCATGTTCGATCTCTGCGACGATGAAGTATTTATTATCCCTGGCTTCCCCGAAATCAATTCGTTCGATAGATCCGGGATAAATGACTGGTGGATGCCGGGCGGGTGTTGTATCGCCAGATTCCGGACCCGGACCGTTCAGGTTTTGAGGCTTATGAATATGTCCAAGGGCAACATAATCCAGGCGTTCATCTTTGACCAGTGAACCTGGTAATACCAGGTCTGTGCCCAGCATAACCATGCGTTCGCCACCAAAAGTGGCGCCCTGAGATCGGAAGAGCGTCGTGTAGGGAAAGAGTGTTCAGAGCCGTGT
>CAZLJB010000765.1:0-1944 GCA_964559195.1 uncultured Anaerolinea sp.
TGGGCGCACGGGCTATGGAATGCACAATCGTTGCCCATGAAAAAACCGCCGAAACCTTCCGGAATCGACCAAACACTTTTAAGGCTCAGGGAGAAGAAACCGGGTCTGATTGGGAATCTGTGATTGGTCTGGGTAGTATACGCTGGGCGCCACCCGAAATATCGTTCACATCGTGCCTGTCAATTCAATGGAGCAACTTCCCCGTACTCCTCGAACATCATCCTGGACCAACAGCCGGATCGATTTGGGTCATCTTACCGGAAGCAGGAATTATTTTTACCGGGGATCTGGTTGTTAAAGGCCAACCCCCTTTCATTGCGAGCGCGAACCTGGCTGACTGGGTCAAATCACTGGATTTTCTGCAGGCCAATTACAAAGATTTTACCATCATCAGTGGACGCAGCGGCATGGTATCGATTTCCGATGCGCGAGCTCAACGCGACCAAATCCACAGCCTGCATGAACAATTGGAAGTTTTAGCTCAAAAACAAGCCGGAGCGGATGCAATCGAAAGTTTGATCCAACCCTTATTGACATCCATCAAAATCCCGGGCGAAAAACAAAAACAATATCATCAACGGCTTGCCCATGGTTTGCGGCATTATTATGTTCGCCACTATCGCTCAAGCGGTATTACAGATGAGAGCGAGGAATAAATGACGAACCAATACGAACCTGTTTTTGAATTAACCCGCGGGCGAATCGTGGAATGCATCCACTTTGGAGCCGCTGCTGTGGTGGATTCGCACGGTCGGCTGCTGGCTTCCCTTGGAGATCCGCAGTTGGTTACATTTTTACGTTCAAGCGCCAAACCTTTCCAGGCCTTGCCATTCATTGAGCGCATGGGACATGAAAAATTTGGCCTGACCTCGCGTGAAATCGCGATCATGTGCTCTTCACACTCCGGGACAGATGAACATGTCGAAACGGTCAAGGGTATGCAAGCCAAAATCGGCGTCAGCGTCAACGACCTGATGTGTGGAATACACTATCCAACCCACGAGGCCAGCGCAGACGCAATGAAAATCCGGGGCGAAAAACCCACCCCATATCGACACAACTGCTCAGGCAAACACACAGGCATGCTGGCGCATGCCATCCTGCGTGGCGCCCCACTGCAAAATTACGTGGACTTTCACCACCCGGTGCAGGAAAGTATTCTGCAGGCTTTTTCTGAGATGTGCGGGCTGCCAGCTGACCAGGTTGAACTGGGTATCGACGGATGCTCGGCTCCTAATTTTGCGGTACCACTTTACAATGCAGCACTGGGTTATGCCCGCCTGTGTGATCCACTTGAACAGACACCCGAACGAGCTGCAGCCTGCAAAACCATCACGGACGCCATGATGGCAAACCCGAACATGGTAGGAGGGCCGGATCGTTTTGACACGGCTCTGATGCAGATCGGGAACGGGAAAATCCTGGTTAAAGGTGGCGCAGAAGGCTTTCAAAGCATGGGGCTTCAGCCCGGAACGCTTGGCTCAGATTCGCCTGGAATTGGTATTGCCATCAAAATCAGCGACGGCGACTCGACCGGTCGAGCCCGGCATGGAGTAGCATTAGCCATCCTGCAGTCGCTGGGTGCGTTGAATGCTGATCAAATGGCGCAAATGGCGACTTTTGGTCCGCAAATTGAACTGGAAAATTACCGCAAGTTGAAGGTTGGTCTCAGCCGCCCGACTTTTAAATTATCATTTCATCAATAAAAACTGAAAAAATTCCAACTGAGCAAAAGGTGTTTTTACGTAAACAAACGTAAAAACACCTTTTGCGAAAAACCTGGCGCGGGAACTATCCATCTACCGCAGCGAACCTACAAATGATTATCCCATCCCAACACGCCCTTAATATCCACAACAGTCTGTTGGCTTTTTACGGCGAGCCAATTTGGCGTAACCCGCTGCCCGCGGTGGACGAACTGGTTTCGACCATACTTTCGCAAAA
>CAZLJB010000766.1:0-1942 GCA_964559195.1 uncultured Anaerolinea sp.
GACCCAGGCGCCTTTGCCGCGCTCGGCGCTGAACATTTCATCGCGCATTGGGTCAAAAACGGCGCCAAGCAGTACCTGGTTTTGGTAGGAATAGGCGATTGAAACGCAGAAAAACGGTACGCCATGAGCGTAGTTGACAGTTCCATCCAGCGGATCAATAATCCACAGATGCTCATTCTGCAGTTCGCTGGCTCCCGATTCTTCGGCCAGGAAGCTGTGCCCCGGAAACAGGCGGTTGATCTCGCTGATCAGATATTTTTCTGAGGCATGATCAACTTCTGTGACCAGATCAATTGTGCCTTTAAAATCCACCTGGTGATCTTTTTCATAGCTATCATGCAAAATTTGACCGGCCTGGCGCGCAAGTCGCTCCAGGTCGGTCAGGGTAGGCTGGGTCATAAATTATTGTCCTGTTGTTTTTAAATTTTTGAGAATATCATAGACTTCTCGAAGCTCAATTTGGATATTTTCGCGATCATATTGAGCAAGTTGAAGCATGGATTGGTAAGCCAGGAACTGTTCATCAGGCAGGGTGGGCAACACCTGACGGGTGCGGGAGATCTGGGCATTCTTATAGCGCAATTTTTCTTCCAGACGTTCCACATAGCCCTTGTAAAAATCAGGCATGTTCATCGGGTTGGGAAGATATTCAGGGTTCCGGGTCCAGATTTCAGCGATGGTCAGCAGGAAATCCTCGGTGTCGATTGGTTTTTCGAGAAAACGCGAGGCTCCGAGACTCATGGCAAAATTCTTGTCTTCGAGGGTTACGAAGGTAGCGGAAAGGAATATTACCGGGATGCGGCTGGATGGGGAGTTTGAAGTGCGGAGTTTCTGGATAAAGGTGTAACCATCCATGCGCGGCATGAGAATATCGGTGATGATCATGGCAGGGCTGGTCTTTTCGACCAGTTCGAGTGCCTCCAGCCCGTTTCGGGCGCTGACCACCTCATACCCCTTAAAACGCAGCGTCAGCTCGAGATATTCGAGCACGTTTGGCACATCTTCAGCAACCAGAATTGGGCCCTTCAGCATAAGATTATTTTACCCTTTTTTATGGTGTCCAAACCTTGCATCTCGATGACTATTCTACCCAAATCCGGCCGCCCAGGGCTGAAACAGCCAGCTCGACTGCCAGGGCGGCTGTCTGGTTTTGCACATCCAGGATTGGATTGACCTCCACCAGGTCCATGCCCAGTAGTTTGCCGGTTTCGGCGATCATCTCGCAGGCCAAGTGGGCTTCGCGGTAGGTCAATCCGCCTGAGACGGGGGTGCCGACCCCGGGGGCGTGGCGCGGGTCGAGGGAATCGACATCGAATGACAGGTAAATACCGTCAACGTCTGGCATGACATGCGCGAGGGCTTTTTCCATGGCCTGGAACATGCCAATCCGGTCGATTTGCTCCATGCCCAGTACCATCACACCGGCCTGGCGCAAATTTCGCTTTTCACCTTCATCCAGGTCGCGCGCCCCGATGACAGCCACCCGGTCTGGATTGAGAACCGGGATGTCTTCATCCCACAGGCGTACCAGGCGTGGATCGCCGAGCCCGCATAGGGCAGCCAGCGGCATGCCGTGAATATTGCCGGAGGGTGTGGTTTCAGCGGTATTAAAATCGGCATGTGCATCAATCCAGATCACACCCAATTTTTTGTGTTTGGTTGCTCCGCGGATCGAGCCGAGCGCAATACTATGGTCACCGCCGATGACGAGTGGGAAGTGGCCCTGCTGCATGGAGGTTGCCACTGCCCCGGCGGTGCGACGGGCCATGGGCAGGATACAATCGATATATTTTAGCGTGGGCTCGCTGATGCTGCACATCTCGGCAATGGGAACTTCCAGGTTGCCGCGATCTTCAAAGCTGCAGCCGGTCCGGCGCAGTTCACGATGTAAATGGGCGTAGCGGATGGCACTTGGGCCCATATCCACGCCGCGCCGGTCTGC
>CAZLJB010000767.1:0-1942 GCA_964559195.1 uncultured Anaerolinea sp.
CCTGCGGGACGTTTTTTGAGAAGCGGATCGATTGCCGAATTAATGCAGATGACAGTCACCTTAAAGGTGACTGTCATCTCGTTAAACCCCCGCGCGGCCGGATGACAGCATCGTCATTTTCTCATCAGGCGCTGATTTTGTGGTTTGGATCGCTTTGCCGGTCCGAACCTCCGTGGCAATAACCCGGCTTCACGATGGCATAGGTCTCAGCCACTATGAGTTATATTGGGTTGGATGATGTAAATAGATTTTGCTTCGATTAGATGATCCTGTCCATCACCTTTATCAAGACCAAAACTCAAATTGAGAGTTTGCGGTACACAGACATGGACACAAGTCTGGCACAGGATACATTCGCTGGATGCCACGCGCAATCCATGCACAGCATAGTGCATCACATTGATATTCATCGGGCAGATTTTATTGCACGCGCCACAGGATGTACAGGTTATTGCATCACTGTTTATTTTGAGCAGGGAATAGCGCGTGCCCAACTTCTGAAAAACGGGGACCGGGCAGGCGTACTTACAAAATGCGCGGTTGTCTTTAAGCATGTATGCCAACCCAATCCCGACCATATAATACAACGCATTGCCAGCAAAATACCACAACACGATATTCAAGCTATTGGAAACAGGGCGAAACTGAAGTCCAAACCACAGGATTGCGACCAGCAAAAAACTCAAAATAAAATGAGCATAACGCAGCCTTTCCCATTTTCCAGCAAGGCGCCCTTGGGAACGTTTAAAGGGCAGTAAATCCAAGACAGCCACTGTCCAATATGTCCAGCCGCACCAACTACGGCCAAAAATCAGCGGCCCAAGAATTTTTGCAACGGTATAATGCACAACCGCACTCGAAAAAGAGCCTGCAAACACGAGAAACCAAAAGCCTTCCAGCTGCATATTTTCGCGTCCCAACAGCCCGGCAAACAACAGCATCCAAACAATACCGACCATAAAGAGGGTAAAAAAGCGGCCGTTCTGCTTTTTCTTTTTCGGAGCACGATTCATCACCCATAAACCGGTGGCGGTCATCACACCAATAAACAGGAAGTTGACGAGCATCAGCGTACCATTGAGAAGGCCAAATATCACAGTAATGACCGCAAAGATCAAAAACTGCGCCAACGGGATCGCATCCGGACGAATCGATTTCAGCCAGGCGTTCATGCGTTTTGACCCGAAGCGAAGCGTTCCATATCTGCCTGAAAACCTTTGGTGACCGGCATTGGCAGACCAAGTTCGTTCGCGGTTTTGATGAGCGCGTCGAAGGCAGCCTTGATTTCAACTGGATCGCCCAGTCAATGCGCAGATGCGCGCTGTTGGATATGCAAATAAAAAGAGCAGCCTTGCGGCTGCCCTCTTATATTAATTTCAACAATGGCGATCAAACCCAGCAAGAAGAGGTTTTTTTGTGGTGTTTTGCGCCAGGATCAGATCGGATGAAGGTCATCCACTTTTCAGGTTCTTAGCGCATTTTGAAAAACTGCGTCATCTTCATGGCCAGGTTCAGATCCCCGGATAATTTTAACTTGCCGGCCATAAAGGCCTGCATCGGATCCAGTTGACCGGTAAAAAGCTTGATATAGTCATCCGAATCGGCTGTCAGGGTCATCTTCGGGCTGGGGTGAACGCCTGGCTGGACACTGACCTTGCCATCCTTAATCTCGGCGTACCAATCGCCCGGCTCGGCGCCGGTAAACTTGAACTGCAGGATCACGTCCAGACCCTGGGCTTTTTCAGGGACAAACGCGGAAGGCATTTTAGACATTAAATCAGCAACTGAAAGTGGCATACAAATCTCCTTTAGAAATCGAATGGTGAACCCGGGCAATACCGGGCCAGTTGGATGGATAATTATTGTAGATTTTCAAAGATGGTAGCTGCGCCCATCCCGCCGCCAATACACATGGAGACCATGCCATATTTCGATTTGCGGC
>CAZLJB010000768.1:0-1942 GCA_964559195.1 uncultured Anaerolinea sp.
AGATAGCTTCAGGTGACTGGAGTTCAGACGTGTGCTCTTCCGATCTGTCCGACCACGTTCCGGATTTCCGGCGCGGCATCGAAGCCCAGCAGCAGGTCAGGCCCGGCCAGTTCGAAGAAATGCATGCCGTGGCTCTGGATGATCTGGCCCATGTGCATCAATTCGCGCAGCAGGTTGGCAGGCCGGGGTGGGGTCTGGCCTGTCAGCGCGTCACTGGCCTTGGCCGCCGCCAGGTGATGGCTGACGGGGCAGATGCCGCAAATGCGCGGGGTGATCTGGGGCATTTCAAAGAACAGGCGTCCTTCGCAAAATTTTTCAAAGCCGCGGAATTCGTTGACATGCATGTAGGCATGTTCAACCGAGCCATCCTCCTTCATGTGGATGGTGACCTTGGCATGGCCTTCTATACGGGTAACGGGTTCGATCGTTATTTTTTGGGTTGTCATGGGTTTCGCCTCGCTTTAGTGCCAGTGCAGCAGATCGTCTTTGAGTTCCGGTTTGCGGCCCTGGGCCAGCTCGGATAAGACATAAAAGATCACATCCGCATCCGGCGGGCAGCCTGGCACGTTGTAATCAACCGGCACCACTTCGTGCAGGGCGCGGGTTTTGGTCATGGTGGCCAGTTCTGGATCGTTGGGGATCTGGCTGCCGGGTTCGTTGCTCTCGGCATCCACATAGGCGCGCTGCAGGGCTTCCTGCACGCCGCAGAAGTTGCGCATGGCAGGCACGCCGCCAAAAACGGCGCAATCGCCCAATGCCACCAGGATTTTGGAGCGCTGGCGAAATTTGTGGGCGACTTCTTCGTTGGCGGTGTTGTTAATGCCGCCTTCCAGCACGCCCACATCCACGCCGCTGGCATCCGGTTCTTTTAGATCGGTAATGGGGGTGGAGCGTAAATCAGCCAGTTCAACGATTTTCAGGATGCGTTCATCCATATCGAGCAGCGACATGTGACAACCTGCGCAGCCGCACATCCAATCGGAAGCTATCTTTGGTTTTGCCATTTGGTTCTCCTTAATCTTTCGGTACCGTTATGCCAGCGTGACACAGGACGGACGCGCGTGCAGCATGGTCTGCCAATCCTGCTTGATGGGCATATTCATGCGCATGGCGATCTCTGCCAGCACGGCGGTATTTTCGCGCACGCCTGCCGGGGCGTTGACCGCTTTTTCAGCCAACTGCAGACGTCCATCCAGGCTGACATAATGCCCGGCCTGTTCAGACCAGAGGGCCACCGGCAGTACCACATCAGCTTTTTCGGTCAGAGCTGAGCCATAAGTGGCCTGCACGACCAGGTAGGGCGCCTGGCTCAAGCGTTCGGTCAGGCGTTTGGAGATAAAATCGTCACCGATCAGGGCGTAAACCGCCTGTTGACCGTTGAGCGAAAATTGTTGATCCAGATTGAATTGAGCCGCGGCCAGGCTGTTGGCTTCACCCTTGACGGACAGTAGGCCAAAGCGTTCGGCATCCACAGCGCCGGTTAGTTTGGCCAGTTCAAGCAGGGCGCTGACCAGGTTTTCGTCGCGCTGGGCGGTCAGGCCTTTGCCAAACAGGATCACCGGGCTGACGGCCTGCGCCAGCATCTGTGCGGCGCGCGTCAGGCTTTCCAGGCTGATGCCGCTGGTCTGAACGGCTGCGGCGATGACTTGATCCACATCCGGAATGCTGAGCGGTGTGCGTCCCAGGCCTTCCTTGACGATGATGGCCTGCAGGCCTTTCAGCACTGCCAGGTCGCTGCCCGTTTGAGGCTTCAGGCTCAGGTCGGCCAGCTCATCCAGTTCGCTGGCTTGCGGGTCGATGTTGACCAGCCGCATGCCCTTGGGCAGGGCGCGTTTGACCATGAACCCGGCTACCATGTGACTTTTGGCTACATTTGCGCCAATGGTTAGTACCATATCGGCGTTGCGCAGCACATCCAGTTTACCTTCAAAAGCGCCGGTTT
>CAZLJB010000769.1:0-1939 GCA_964559195.1 uncultured Anaerolinea sp.
TACATGGCAATATCCGCGTGCTGCAGCAGGCTTTCAGGCGTCAGACCATCGCCGGGGTACAGGCTGATGCCGATGCTGGCCGAGGTCTGCAGCTTGCCATCCTGCAGGTCGAAGGGTTCAGACAGGCTTGCCAATACTTTTTGTGCGGTGATGATGCTGTCATCCTGGTCGGAAATATTTTCGAGCACCAGGGTAAATTCATCGCCCCCCATGCGCGCCACGGTATCCGATTTACGCATGCAGCCCTGCAGCCGGGTGGCGACGGCGCTCAATAACTTGTCGCCTTCCAGGTGCCCAAAAGTATCGTTAATTTGCTTGAAATTATCCAGGTCGAGCAGCATGACGGTCACCTGGCGGCCTTTGTTCTGATGGTTCTGATTGTGCTGCCCGCGGCGGGCCCGTTCCAGCGCCAACCCGAGGGTATAGTTAAACATTTGCCGGTTGGGCAGCCCGGTCAAATCATCGTGGGTGGCCATGTATTCAAGCCGGCTTTCAAAACGCTTGCGTTCAATCGCGTAGCGGATCGAGCGGATCAACAGCCAGCTGCTGACGCGTCCCTTGACCAGGTAATCCTGGGCGCCGGCCTGGGTAGCCTGCAGCCCGAGGGCTTCATCCTCATTGCCCGTCATCACAATCACGGTCACATCCGGCTTGTTTCTGCGCACCGACAGCAGCGTTTCCAGACCCAGGCTATCCGGCAGCGAAAGATCCAGCAAGACCACATCATAATTGCCATCGTGGAGCTGCGCCAGCCCCTGGCTTAAATCCCCGGCGCACAGCAAGTTAAATTCAATAATCTGGCTTTCTTTCAATAACTCCCGAATTAAGCGGCAGTCACCAGGATTATCTTCAATCAACAACACTTGAAGCTGCTCAGCCATAAACTTATCCTCGCATTCAACAAATAAAGCAGACCTTCTAAATAACGGTAAAAGGAACGAAGCTGGTCAGGGTTGGCGTGGCAGCCGGGCGGTTTCGAGCCAAAACCCTTCAATGGACATGACCACACGGCTGAACTGGTCCAGGCTGACCGGCTTGGTGATATAGGCGTTGGCGTAACCTTCATAACCAGCGACAATATCCTGCTCGGCCTGTGAACTGGTCAGGATCACAACCGGGATGGAGCGCAGGGTCTTATCCGATTTAATTTTTTGTAAAATTTCCAGCCCGCCCATTCTCGGCAGGTTGAGATCAAGCAGGATCAGATCCGGGCGGACGGCGGCAGTATAAGCACCGGTATGATAAAGGTAATGCATGGCTTCTTCGCCATCTTTGACCGAATGCAAAGAATTAACCATGCTGGCATCCTTCAACACTTCGCGGGTCAGGCGCACGTCACCGGGGTTGTCCTCGATCATCAAAATTTCGATTGGATGATTTTCAGAAGATCCTAACATTTTTACTCCTGGATAATTTTATAATAATATCAATTCCATGAAAGGGATTGATATTATTATACGCTAAAATCAACGTCAGGGCCTTTGGCGGATTGGGCAAACTTGGTGGGGTGTTTTCCAAGATAGACAAATCAACCTGCTTCAGCAGGTTTGAGGTGTTTCAGGCGCAGAATTTATTCTGTGCCGGTTTGTGGCGGCAGCCTGTGGTTGAAACCACAGGCTGGTCAGAACCCAAACCTGCTGAAGCAGGATGGCGAGGTTCGTCTCGCAAGGTTATAAGAACCGGTCTGAACCTTGATATTAAGGATTGAAGGATTACTTTGATTTAGAGCTTGAAAAATCCTGATTATCATGCATTTCAAGGAAATAATGTAAATCACGGTTGAGGCAGAGGCCAAAAATTCAAGCTCAATTGCCACATTGCAATTTCTGAATGGTCCTGGTTTTGATCAACAGCTGTTCTGGGGCGGCTGCCGGGCCTGAGCCGGCCGGAACCCACAGGCTGCATAAGGCAGACGCGATGCCCTGGTTGAGACTCTTGG
>CAZLJB010000770.1:0-1935 GCA_964559195.1 uncultured Anaerolinea sp.
GCAATGGAAAAAATCGCCACCTGAGGCTTGCCATTTTTTCCGTGCAAGATTTGGCCAATATCTAGGGGAGCACCCTCCAGCCATGCGTTAAAACCGGGTGAGGCCAGCAAGTTGTTTAAGGCCATGACCAATCCAAAACGATCCTTGGCCGGATAGAAAGATTCCAACTCAAGCACTCCAATTTTCGTCACAGGAGGAGTTTGGATTTGAGTAATCAGAGCCGCTAAATCCAAATCCTGGCCAGCCCGCCAGACCTGCCCAATTATCGTGGACATCAAGATATGTTCGCGGCTTTGTAGTGGATCAGCATCAATGTTCAGCAAACCAAGCAGGCTTGTGACAGTGGTGGAAATACATTCCTGCAGCAGTTCGCCGTCTTCCAGTATTTCAGGCGGAGGAACAGAAAAAGAATTGAGGATGGAGATCTGTATTCCGGCACTACTACCAGGGGTATAGATTGCAAAATCAGCCGCATCACGCAAGCGCTGAATACGTTCAGCCGATTGACCCCAATCCTTTAGTCCATTTTGCCAGAGTTCAGCCTGACCCGCTGCATAATCTGAAACCGAGAGACCCTGGCGGCTGGCATCATCTGTATTGACCCAGGGCAAAAAATCATCCGGGCGCAGCTGAGGAAAAGTCAGGAGCAAATTGGATAAGTCGCCTTTCGGATCAATCAAAATTGCCGGAACATTATCAATAGCAGCCTCTTCGATCAAATCAATACACAGACCGGTCTTTCCGCTGCCGGTCATACCAACCACGACGGCATGGGTGACCAGATCACGAGAATCATAAAGCACCAAATTATCCAGATGTTTTTTTGTTTCCGAGTCATATTCACGGCCCAGGTAAAAGACACCCAGTTTTTCAAAATCTTGCATGATGTTTGCTCCTTGCAAAAGGGATTCTTGAAGGTCTGTCATTCCCTATCAGAAAATTATTGTAAATCACACCAATCATGAATAAGCAGAATTGGTTAAAAAAAAAGCAGGTAGTGTTTTCTTGTCCAAGCCGCAAAATCAGAAGATTTAATCCCAATACGAAACGTGGTGAGTTGATTTATTAATCCCTGATAACTTCCGGGCCAAATATATGTTAATTCTTCAGATGAATAGATTATTGAAGACAAGATAGTTCCGGTGAGAAATACAAAATCATCGGCTCCAGCCAGTGAATCAGCATAATAATCAAGTCTGATTTCTTGGCAACATATCTTCTCATAGATGAACATTCTGTGAGAAGATATTAATAAAGTATAGCACTTTTGGTTTATCAGAGAAGTTGCATTCACAACGGTTTTGAACATCGTTTGCATAAACGGGGCACTCAGGATGTCTGACGATATGAAATAAATAAAAAAGGAAAAACACCCCAAACCCTTTCTGCGAAAGCGAACCTGAGAACTGCTGTTTAGAGAAGCCATTATTTGACAAAACGTTTTTATGTGCTATACTCAGTTTGGTTTGAGAAGACTTATCCTGCCTATAAGGCAGTTAAAAATAGCATTGTAAAATTAGGCTGTCTTTTCGACCCCGGCATTTGCAGGGGTATTTTTATATTTTCTCTTAATGTCAACCGCCTGGTGCGGATAAAAAAATTTAAATTATAAGAGGTAGAGCAATTTCATGAGCAATAAACTAAAAATCATTCCCCTGGGGGGCCTCGGGGAAGTGGGCAAGAATATGATGGCCTACGAATTCGACAACCATATCATAATTGTCGATGCCGGTTTAATGTTCCCCGAAAACGATATGATCGGGGTGGATTATATAATTCCAGATTTCGAGTATTTATACGACAAGAGTCATAAAGTTGATGGAATTATCATTACACACGGGCACGAAGATCATATTGGTGCAATTCACCATGTTCTTTCTCGCATTCCTGCACCTGTTTTTGGAACAAATCTAACTCTCGGCCTGGTCGAAGTTA
>CAZLJB010000771.1:0-1925 GCA_964559195.1 uncultured Anaerolinea sp.
CAGCCAGCATGCGTTGTAAAAAATAATATGCTTGTTTAAAGGATGAAGGACGAAGTTCGGAAAATGTGCTAACCAAAACGAGCTTTCTGACATGTTGTGGATAATCAAGAACAAATTGTTGGGCTACAATGCCCCCCATTGATAGGCCAACAATATAAACTGGACCGATATTTAATTCTCTAACCAATTCGTCCAAAAGAGTGGCTAAACGCCTAAAATTCCAGCCTCTGCCATCATACATGGAATTTCCAAAGCCCGGTATGTCAAGTGCTAGAGATCGGAACCCGGCATTCCTAAGATCATCAAACTGCAACATCCAGGAATTTCCATTGGAACCCAGACCATGCAACAACAAAACAGGAAGAGGCTCTAACGGATATGGATCAATTAAGTGAATTCCATCCATCTACATTTTTTTTTCATCCAGAGATGGTGGCGTGGATTGTTCATCTTTTTTTTCTTCGCCACCCAGGTTATCCTTAAATGAGCGTAGACCTGATCCAAGCTCACCTAAAATTTTACCGAATCGCCCAGGTCCAAACAGGACAATCACGATTACCAAAATAATCAGAAGTTCAGGGACACCAATTTCCATATTTTCCTCAATTAATACAAATTACCACATCACTCCAATATAGAAAACAAACTATATTGGAATGGCTGTGGCAGAATATTCCAGAATTGATTACTTCGGGTCGTTGGTTGGGGTTTTCGATTCTTCTTCTTTTTTATCGCCGCCGAGATTATCCTTGAACGATTTCAACCCACTACCCAACTCACCCAACACCTTACCAAAACGGCCTGGGCCAAATAATACAATCACGATTACAAGCACAATTAGTAGTTCAGGAACGCCAAGACGCATTTTTTCTCCTTTATAACTTTGCTTTCGACGAACAAAATTATCATAACACAATCAAGTTGGATTGCCTATCCTTCAACTAAGCAGTTCAACTAAGCAGAACGAGCAAAAAATATACCTTCGACAATTCGCCATAGCCTACGGAACAATGAACGAACACGAGCCCAGGGCTTAAACCAATCCGCTTTTATTATGTGATCAGAAGGTATTGGACCACTCCATTCAGCCGCCAGTGCTCCCCAAGTCAACCCGGCGCCAAAACCTACAAAAATTACCTTGTCGCCTGACTTCAACCTATTATTTTGGATCGCTTCAACTGTCGCAATCGGTATTGAAGCTGTGGAAGTATTTCCATACTTATCAACATTGACCATAAATTTTTCGATGGGTAGCTTTAAACTGCGTGCAGCAGCATCAATTATTCGAAAATTAGCCTGGTGCGGGATAATAAGGTGCACATCTTCCATTTTCCAATTTGACTTTTCTGCAGCTTCCAGGGTGGCCTGTCCCATCACACGAGTGGCAAAACGGAAAACTTCTTTACCGTTCATATGAATAAAATGCATTCCTGTGTGTACCGTGATTTCGCTAGCAGGATGGGCACTCCCACCCGCGGGTACAGACAAAAAATCACCACCAGAACCGTCAGAATGCATCACAACACCCTGAACCCCACCCGGCTTTTCGCTAGCCTGCATGACGAATGCACCGGCTCCATCTCCGAATAAAATACAAGTATTCCGATCCGTCCAGTTAACAAATCGCGAAAGCGTTTCGGTGCCAATCACTAATACTGTTTTGACTGACCCGGACCGAATGGATTGCGCTCCCATATTCATACCAAAAATAAAACCGGAACAAGCCGCAGAAAGATCAAAAGCTCCTGCATTATTCGCGCCAAGCTTATCCTGAATTAAACATGCCGTAGCTGGGAAAATGTGCTCCGGTGTCGACGTAGAACAAATAATTAAATCTAGATCCGAAGGGAGAAGTCCTGCAACCATAAGTGCCTTGAAGGCAGCATCTACCCCCAGCGATGTGGCAGAATCATTTTCTCCAGCAA
>CAZLJB010000772.1:0-1923 GCA_964559195.1 uncultured Anaerolinea sp.
AACATAAAAAAAACTGCCTGTTCTTTCAGGCAGTTTAGGGTGGTATTGAATAGGGCCCTACGTTAATGGTGGATGGTTCGTTTTTTGCATCACACCGAGGAATTGTCTGGATTTTCATTTCGATTGTCAAGATTTGATCTTTTCCCAGGTTTAATAAAAGCTTTCTTATTTTTATATCCGGGTTCTGGCAATAATTTCGCCAGATGAGCGTGCCAATCACGCTATCACCAGGGCCAAGCTGGATGAGCGCAGATGCAGGTTTGGCCTGTGCCGGTAAAGTCACCACATTTTTTATCTCAATCGTTTTGTTGCCTTCATCAACCAGGCTCGCAATTGGCGGGTTGGAGAGTGTGCACAAGTTTTTCGATGAATTGGTAAGTGTTACTCCCAGGATGATGGCTCCATCTGCAGGATTGGAATTTGAACTTGTTTGCAGATCAGTTGATTTGCAAAGTGGTAGCTCGTCTGGAGCAACAGTCGGAAAATTGGCTGCGGGCTGGGTCGGCTGTGATGAGCTTGCAGCGCGACTGCAGGCGGTTATTATTACGCTCAGGATTAAAATCAAAAACATTCGTTTCATAATTAATCAGAGTTTACCACTAAATTATTAGGTTGCCTGGAATATAATAATCCTATGGATACTGAACTTATTCGCTACGAAGAACTTGTAAGAGAGCTCAATTTTCACAGCTATCGCTATCATGTTTTGGATGCCCCCATTATCAGTGATCTGGAATATGATCGGTTGTTGGTCGAGCTTCGCCAAATTGAAGTCTCGCACCCAGATTGGGTGACGCCCGATTCCCCTTCCCAGAGAGCCGGAGCGCCTCCATCTGAACGCTTTGAAAAGGTTCGTCATCCTCGATCCATTCTTTCGTTGGCCAACGCCTTTGGTGCCCAGGAAGCAAAAGCCTGGTTCGATCGCATTTGCAAATTGGACGATCGAATTGTGCGGGCGAAATTTGTCGTCGAACCAAAAATTGATGGACTAAGCGTAGTCTTGCATTACCGGGATGGAGTCTTTGTTCAGGGTGCTACTCGCGGGGATGGGGAGATTGGCGAAGATATCAGCGCCAATTTACGCACAATAAAAACGCTACCTTTGCGGATCCCAGTTTCAACTTCAGCATCACCACTTAAAATCCAGCCACCTGATCTACCCTTGTTCGCCACCCCTACTTCACCTGCTTCGGATGAATACAAACCGCCTGCTCACCTGGTTGTGCGGGGAGAAGTTTTCATCCCGAATCGTGATTTTGATGAATTGAACAGACGGCTTGAAGAAGCAGGTGAAAAGACTTATTTAAATCCACGAAACACTGCCGCCGGATCCTTGCGGCAGCTCGATCCCCAATTGACAGCCCAGCGCCCATTAACATTGTTGTGTTATCAAATTGTTTATTCAGATGGTACTGAATTACCCACAAGCCAATGGGAATTGTTGGCCTGGTTAAAAAAGCTAGGCTTTCCTGTAACGGATGTTGCCCGCCGGTTTGATACCATCGTTGAAGCTGTCGCTTATACTGAAACCTGGGAAAAGCGACGCGATGAATTAGGTTATGAAGCCGATGGCATGGTTATTAAGCTGGATGATTTGAATTTATCCGCAGAACTGGGCTTTGTTGGAAAGGACCCGCGGGGGGCGATTGCCTTCAAATTTCCGGCGCGCGAGGTGACAACCAGTCTGAACCAGATTGGTGTGGCGGTTGGCCGGACGGGTGTTTTGACTCCTTTTGCCATTCTTGAGCCAGTTGAAATTGGCGGAGTGGTTGTAGAGCGTGCCACCTTGCACAATTTCGATTATATTGCCGAGAAAGATATTCGATCTGGTGACCGGGTACTGGTTAAGCGTGCCGGAGAAGTGATTCCTTATGTGATTGGCCCTTTAGTGGGTGCACGAACCGGGCAGGAACTACCCTATAT
>CAZLJB010000773.1:0-1922 GCA_964559195.1 uncultured Anaerolinea sp.
GCTATATGCCATCGACGAAACACTGACAACTTTCATCAGACCGGAACTTGTCAACCCAGAAAAACTTGAGTTTTCCATGAATTTCCCCAAACCTGGCCGGTATAAAACCTGGTTTGAATTCATAAATAACAACCAGATCCAACAGGTAACGTATGTTTTGGATGTTAAATAATCAGGCATTCCATCCGCGAGTTTTAACCTCACATCGCAAAAAATCCAATCCACAAGAGCCTGCCTCGTAGTTTCTACGAGGTTCTACCCGGCGAAAAATAAAATATTTGTGGAGATTTACGGATTACAAACCAGAGTTTTTCATTTATATTATAAATAAAAGTCGTGAATGCTAAATTTTACTCGAGAGCAACAATAATTTCAAAGATATGCTGATGACATCACCCCTCATTCCACCCATCCCACGTGATACCGCCAGGTTGGCCCATGCGGCTTTTGGAACACGGAATTTCTACATCCAGGTTGGTCTGAATATAGAAGAAATCCTGACCTCCATCCAAATGGACATCCCTGAAACACCAGACCAGACTGCCTCGCATCAACAGACTATTCTGGCCATGGTTACTTTTTTCCAATTTGTTGAGGGCCTCATCGATGAACAGGTAATGGATGCCCTGCGTACCCGCGTTGAATGGAAGTACGCCCTGCACTATCCGATGCACCCGCTCCTGCTTAACCAGGCCGCCTTATGCCAATTCCGACAAAAAAATATCCACGATGCCACCCGTCTGCCCAAATATCAAGAACTGGTCGATCAATTGGTGCGGCTTGGCCCACCCATTGACCATAAAGAAGAAAAATTTGAAGTCAAGCACATGCTCTCAACCCTCTGTGCCTTGAATCTTTTGGAGTTTGCCCGGACGACTTTTTCAAAAACCATCGAAATTCTCGCCATTCGCCATCCAAATTGGCTGCGTCAGATCGCCTTGCCATATTGGTATGCTCCCAGCAATCGCAGCGAATCCAGGTTTGATCCGTATGCATCAATTCAACAGCAAGAACTACTCTGGCAAAAACTTGGGAATGATATCAAACATTTGCTCGAGCAAATCCATACAACCGGGTTCCAGGATATCTATGAACTTATGGAAGTCAAAATGCTGGAACAAACCTGGCAGGCCCAGTTTGTAAATTGGAATCCAGCGTCAGCCGGTCAGAATTGGGAACCTAAATTAAGAGACTGTTCTACTTGTTTTCATCGTCACCCCTAATAACTCCTGACCGGTTTCCAAATGGCATCCGGAAATATTCTCACCGATTACGAGCCAGATAAAATGCTGCCTTTTCGACGATTTCACCAAAAAGGGAATTCTTCCTCCTGGGAAATTCTTTCCGGGTTTTTTGGCACAAATAAAATTGGTTACCAACCCGAAGCTGTGCATGCCTGAAAAACCAGTCCGGCCAAAACTTTGTAAAGAAAAAGAGTGAAAACCGGTGCTTACTAGTAATCTCTACTAGCCAGCACCGGTTTTTTATCCGGAATAATACTAGGGGAATAATCCGAAAATTTATGGGGAGTTACGGGTTACAAGATCCGGTTTTTCCGGTAAATTTAGGCTACTTAATCACTGTCGTCTTTCAAAAGCCAGAGGTTTATCGCGTCCGGGCTATCTCAAACGGCTCCTTCTCGGCCTACTCCAACACCGCCACGCTTACCACACCTAGGCTTCCTGCTGCGCCTTCCAATGCGACTGCCACGGCTGCCCGGGCTGGCGGTACCATAATACGGGTGTGGCCCGCCGAACCGCCTTCTACTACCGCATTCAGGCAGTCAATGCCGCCGGTACATCGGTCTGGGTCACCTTCAACCCGGCCCCCATCACCACCCCGTAACATCTGCAACGTTTAAACCTTGGGCAAACGAAAAGAAATTTCGAATGCCCAAGGACAATAAAACGAAGAAAAGCTGG
>CAZLJB010000774.1:0-1918 GCA_964559195.1 uncultured Anaerolinea sp.
TAGCTTCAGGTGACTGGAGTTCAGACGTGTGCTCTTCCGATCTGGTTTGCCAATGGAGTTGAGAGTTATTTCACGGCCCGAACCGACGGCTTTGAGAGGAACGGATAGGACGGAGGTGGAAGATATTAAGGCAGTAGTCACAACCTGTTTATCGGGAGCGGCTAGCGGCCCGGAGGGCAGAATTGATTCATCAGATAGAGCGTCATCCATATTTGGCGCAGTCATCAACGTAACGGGCGTTCCATCCATGAAACCGATCACCATGCGCGAAGTATCACGACCTGAAAGCAGCGCCGCGCTCATCCCGCCGCCGAACGTCCACGCGCCGGCGAGGAATAGATTGGGGATGGGCGTTTGGGCATTCAAGCGATTCATGTAAGTGTTGGCAACCGTTTGTTCGGTGCCGTAGATGGCGCCGCCCACGTTGAGGCTGTATCGCCAGTTGGTAATTGGCGTGCCGATTTCCATATACTTGATGGACTTGCGTAAGCCAGGAATGATCTTTTCAACGCGGTCAAGCAGGGTTTCCGCCGCGAGGTTTTTCAATTCCAGATAGCGCGGGTTGTCGCTGTATTTTTCGAGATTCCCGCTCGTGCCCCATTGATCGGCCGTGTTCCAATCAGCCAACGAAAAGATGTTGAGAATTGAGCCACCTTCAGGTGCACATTCGGGATCGGCAATGTTGTAATAGGTGAGCGAGAGCGCTGTGCGCGCAAACTCGCCATCCAACGCAGCCTGATAATTCCCATCGAGATCATATTCATCGCCCACAAAAAGTTCATGCTGGTTCCAGCCTTGCGCGCGCAGGTCACGGTCGAGACCGAGATAGATCACAAAATTGGAAATGGACGGTTTTGAAACTTCGATACCACGCACATAGTCGGCAGGCAGATGTTCGCGACCAACGAACTTGAGCAGCGTATCGGGAGAATTGGCGTTACTGACGATGACATCCGCTTCGATGCGCAAGCCTTTTTCGGTCTCGACTGCCACGGCACGTCCATCACGAACCTCGATCCGGTTGACCGTTTCGCGAAAGCGAATCTCACCCCCAAATTTTTTCAGCGTGCGCTCGATGGCGCGACTCATGGCCATGCTTCCGCCCTGGGGATAGAACGCGCCCATGATGTGATAACTCACCCAAGGGAAAATAAAAACCGCGGCATTCAGTTTCTTCGGCGGCAGGCCGTAATATCCCCAGAGTGTGGCAAACACGGTTTTGAGTTCAGCATCTTGTATGAACTGACCCATGTACTCATCCAGGGTCATGGACATGGCCTCCAGCATTTTGGGGTACAGCGCGGGTATTTTTTCCAGCGGCGGGCGGATACCCAATTGACCTTCCGCGTCGAAGCGGCGCACCTGCCAATAGGTTGCGAGCATGTCTGCGATCATAGTATGGATGCCTTCGCGCTCATGTGGAAAATTTTTCACCAGCTCGGCTTCGTATAACATCGGGTCGGCATGTGCCACCACTTCATGTTTTGGAAGTCGGACAGTGTAGAACGGATCCATGCGATGGAATTGCAGCTGGTCAAAAACTTCCAACTCCTTGAGCACAGCATACGACCAGCCGCCAGGGGCGGCACCATCCAGCGCGTGCAGAGCCGCGTCGAAGCGATACTTCCCGCGACGGAATTCGTGGGCGTATCCGCCCGGGACGGTATGATGCTCTAACACGAGAACTTTCTTGCCTGCCTTGGCTAGATAACATGCTGCGCTCAGCCCTCCCAGACCCGCGCCAATAACAACAACATCAAATTTTTCCATTCGTTTTTCCTTATGCCTGTTTCTGGGTCTTGAGCCAGATTTCAAGGGTCGTACCTGGTTTACCGAGAATCTGGATGAAAGCCACGGTCGACCAGTTGTTGAAGAACCACATCAGTCCCAAAACGACTGGCATCACGAGGGCCTTGTG
>CAZLJB010000775.1:0-1917 GCA_964559195.1 uncultured Anaerolinea sp.
CATCAAATTTCCACTTTGGATCAAACAAGCGCCGCAGCCCGCGAAAATACGCCGCGGCAGCTGAACCTTCCACGCCCAACAAGGCCGAAAGCGCCGTTTTACGCGGAACGTTTTCAATCGCGACATGCATCTGCTCTACGACACTCTCAATTTCGGGATCGGAGCGTTCGCGGTTATGACGCTGCAACAAGGCACGCTGGTGCGCGAGCTTGGCGGTCACAAAGCATTTGGCCAGTTCCAACCCAAAACCAGGTTCACCCGTCCGGGCATATTGAGCCCGTCGCAGAGGCACGTGTGGTGTGACATTTCCGACCAGGCGTCCACGATATTCCCCGCGTTGGCTGAGGAATATGACATCCACATTCTGTTCCAGAAATGCGTCGATGGCCGGGGTGGTTAAGCCCACATTACCAAAGATTACAACCTGTTCGACCTGCGCCAAAGGCAGGCTGACCAACTCTTTGGGTGGTTCGACTGTATCGTCTTCCACCTGCACACGCCGGTTGCGAATGCGTATTTTTGTATTTTGCTGGACAAGATAAAGAGGCGGCATTGGTTACCTGCTTTCTATTCAAATGTTAAGGTGCGGTTTTCCTTGCAAGCCAGAGTGCAGTATTCTAAAATCAAAATCAACCATCTTTATTCTTTTTCTAATTCAGGCAGCCTGCGGCACTGCCCCAGCCCCTGGCTCGTACCGGCCCCCACACCTGAAAACAGGCTGAACTGCGCCAGGACAGCCATGACGCCCATCCAGTAGCGGTCATAGTTCAGGCTGGTAAAGGTGACGCTGCCCAGCGCGCCCACGCGTATCCCGCGGCTTTTCTGGGGCACCGGGCGGGTTTGCAGATCATACTTACTGATCGCCAGGCATTCATCAGCATAACGCTTGGCTTCAAGCGGGAAATTGATGGGCGCGTAGGCATTCCAGCGTTCCAGCAGGCTGCCAAACACCAGGGTTGGCAGCGGTACAGGCACATGCCGCCCGGCGCTTTTGAAGGTGGTCGGGCTGGTGAACTGAAAACTGATCCGGCGGGGGGCGGCAACTTTGCCCAGTAAATACGGGGCCGCGAGTTCCTGGCAGCTGCTGACAGCCGCCCACGGCGAGCTTGTTTCAGCCGGCTGGGCGGCGGCAGGCTGGATCGCCAGAATTTCAAACGGCAGGTAATCCAGTTCGATTTTCTGTCCCACAGCCAGGCTGCCAGACAGGCTGGCATTCAGTAAGATCTGCGCCAGATCCGCCCGAAAGGCTGTCAGGCGCAGGCTGTAAGTTTCCCGCGGGTCAAGCGCGCCTTTTGCAAAACGTCCCATCAGGGTCGAGGCGGTGAAGGGTCGGGTGCTGTTGTGGTTGGAAGCTTCCAACCCTGCCGGCTCCATCTGACCGTCATGCAGTTCAGCCGCCAGATTCTCATCCACCTGTCGCACGGTGTTTAGCAGCAGCGCATGCGCAGCCCGCCCCCACCAGATGGGCAGAGGCGTTTCAAGATTAGGGGCGGCAACTGGGCGCAAGCTGAAGACCAGCGAAAGCAGATCCATTTAGTAGCGCTCTTTGCGCGCCGCGTCCCGGATGGCCTGCAGGTTGATCACCTCGGCCACTTCAAAGCGCGGCGGCATGGCATTTTCAACCGGTTTCAAGCGGAGAATGGGGGCGAAGTAACCCATGCGCCCGTGCAGTTCGGCCAGCAGCAGGGCTGAAATGGAGTTGAGCGAGGGCAGGTTGACCAGGATCGGAGCGGTCTGCCATTGTTCGGATGAAAAAGGCAGCTGCTTGAGCACCTCGCGCAGCTGTTCCAGGAAAGGCCGTTGGTGGTCAAAATGGGTGTTGAGCGCCAGCACCTGATCAACTTTCTGGCTGGTCAGCGCTTCAACGCGGGCGATTTGTTCGGGTGTGAGAGGATGTGAGAAGTTAAGCAGGATCAT
>CAZLJB010000776.1:0-1916 GCA_964559195.1 uncultured Anaerolinea sp.
AACGCATATTTTCTATGGGCAACCCCTTTAACAGATCCCAGATACAAATCCTGGCGTTTTCCGAAATTTTGCATCGCACTCATTGCCATCACAAATTTACTTTGCTGGAAATAAGAGTACAATTGCCGTATTCAAAAACCCTGGCCGGTATGCGAACCTTTGGGCGGCATTCGCCAGAACTTACGGACGAGTGCCCTGGAGAAAACATTTCATTCAAAGGAGTATCACTCAATGAATAACATGAATCCTGAGGTGGATTGGTATTTTAATAAATCCGAAAAGTGGCAGGAAGAAATCAAGAAATTGAGAATGATCATTCTTGACTGTCCGCTGACCGAAGAATTAAAATGGGGTTGTCCCTGTTACACATTTCAAAAAAGTAATATCGTTTTAATCCATGAATTTAAAGAATACTGTGCAATTCTGTTCATCAAAGGGGCCTTGTTACAGGATGTCCATGGTCTGCTCATCCAACAAACCGAGAATGTGCAGGCGGGGCGCCAGGTTCGGTTCACCAATCTCCGCGAGATCGTAGAGAATGAAACCATCTTGAAAGCCTATATTAATGAAGCCATTGAAGTGGAAAAATCCGGTTTACAGGTGACTTATAAAAAGGCGACAGAATTCAACGTGCCTGAAGAATTTATCAGTAAGTTAGAGCAAGTTCCTGGCCTGCTAGAGGCTTTTGAGGCATTGACGCCTGGACGGCAAAGAGCCTACCTGCTTCATTTTTCTGCGCCCAAACAAGCCAAAACCCGCGAGGCAAGGATTGAAAAATGGTTGCCGCAAATTCTGGCTGGCAAGGGGTTAAATGATTAATCAATTATTACCCGTCACTCTGACAGCCCCGTTCAGAGCATAGCAGGAGGGCACCTTGGGAATTCAATTACTACGCTTTGTATACCACTTTGTTGATAAAGCATCCGATTATCTTAGCTATTCAGAAAACGAAACAGAGATCAACAGCCTCAACATCACGATTGTTGATTTTCTTGAGACGCTAACGAATAAATTGTGGGATGCGGAAGATTCAGGCAATACCGTCTCCGGGCTTTTTAATAGCGGCGTGACGACTTCCAGGGCGCGCCCTCTGATTCAGGCCATCCTGGATAACCCTGACACGATTTTAAATAATTCAAAAAAATTGGCTGATCTGCTTTACCAGGTCTCCCCCAGCAATGCCTCTCGCGGCATCCTGGCCGTGATTTTGTGCCGCGACACAAACACAAACCTGCGCTATGTGGCCATTTATAAAATTAAGTGTGAAGATGAACAGGTCATCAAAATTCTGGCAGGTGACAATTTACCCGAAATCACGGTTGAAGAATTGAACAATATTTTGTTCAAAGAACTCCAGAAGGGCGCGCTGGTGCCGCACCCGGACAAGCAGCAATATGATTTAAAGGTGACTGACCTGCAATCTTCCGAGCCCAGAAAATACTTTGGAGCCACGTTTCTGGGCTGCACGACCAAAAAATCGGATGAACTTCAAATTAAGAAACTGATTCCTGAATTATTAAAATTCGCAAATGAGAGTGAGATCCAGGTTAAGACCGACCTGCTCCCGATCGTGATTGCGGCGCTTGGCAGAACAGAAGGCAATGTCACCATCCCGGAAATTGAGAAAATAATTGAGGCTGAAAAGCTGTATGATGATAATTATTCAAGAGAAGCTTTTACAAATTACGCGGAACAATCAAACCACTTGAAAAACTTTGACGTGGAGCCGGCCAGGCTGGTCAGCAAGAAGAACGGCAAGCCAAGAAAGATAAGCTATGAAGTGCGAGATCCTGAGCTGAATGGGATTGTTATTTCGGGGCCGATTGAGGTCATGCGAAAAATCAGGACAACAGACGGGGATCGGGTGGTTATTCAATTCGAGGTGGGTGAGGCCGATCTTAAAATAACCTACGAAT
>CAZLJB010000777.1:0-1914 GCA_964559195.1 uncultured Anaerolinea sp.
AGATAGCTTCAGGTGACTGGAGTTCAGACGTGTGCTCTTCCGATCTCAGGTTACTCTGATTAAAAATAATCTGAACCGCGGTACCCGATCCGGTCAATACTTCAATTTGATGGTTGCCGTCAAATGTCAAAGCTGCGCCAGGGGACACACGGCCATCCTGTTGGACCTCGCCATCCACGCTGACACGCAGGAAAGTTCGCTAAAGTACAACCACTGTAATTTGTACCGCTGAAGATGTTGTGGCGGCTGGAGCGAGGCTAGGACTAATCTGGGCAGGTTCCAGGGTTGGTAGTAGCGTGCCTTCATCCAAAATACTGGTAGGACCTGCCAAAGTCGTTTGCTGGGCGGCTGGAGAAGCCAACAGGACATCTGAGATGGATGGGCCCTGGGTGGGTGTGGTTTGTTGAAGACTGGCATTCCCGGCAAGGATCCGTTGCGCGCCCCAAATACTCAGGGCCAGCAAGATCAAGATCATACTGCCGCCAAAGATCAAATCCGGGCTGACAAAACGTTTCACCCAAATAGGCAGTCCTACCCGGGCTTTTTGCATTGAAGATTTAGGTAAGTCCGATGCCTGTCGTTCAATTCGGCGTGATTGAATGCCATCGGCGTATCGTAATAGCAAGGCGTCAGCATCCAGATCGAGAAAACTTGCATAAGCGCCCAGCGTGCCGCGCAATTGAACCGGTGAAGCCAGCTTATCAAAATCACCGGTTTCGATCAATTCAAGATTTTGTCTTCGAACATGAGTATGCCGCTCAACTTCATCCAGAGTCAGGCTGATGAGTTCGCGTCTGTTTCGCAGAACGATTCCAATTTCAGCGAAGATTTCGTTTGAGCGAGCGAGTGGGCTTGCTGTTTCTGGTGGTTCAATGTTTTCAGTTATAGGGGCTGTTCGATTTTCTGGTATTTCTGGAGCGGGCTTTGGTTTGGCAGCTGGTTCAGAAAGTGGGGAAGGTGCCGATCTGACCGCTGCCTGTTTGGGCGTATTTTCAAAGCCAGTGTTGTTTCCAAGCTGGTTTATCAGGTTGTCCGCATCCAGACCAAGAAATTCGCTATATAGACGTAAAAACCCGCGAGTCTGGGCTGTTGAAGGCATAGCAGCAAAGTCATCAGCTTCCATGGCGATCAAATAATGTGACCGGACGCGAATAACCTGTACCACCTGTTTGATCGTCAGTTTGCGGGTTTCGCGAGCCAGTTTTAGTTGTTCGCCAATGGTGGGCATGTGTCTCCTCCTATTTGAATATTATTTTGAAGGAGGTGGTAAGTTAAGAAAAATCACCGATTCACCCCCGCTATGGGCATAAATCGGTGATGTGGCTGTTTGAGAAGCTAAATACTAAGCTTCAGCGGCAGCTGGTGCGGCTTCAACTGCTTTGGAGGCCTTGGCAGCTTCTTCCACCGGGTTGACTTCGCCTTCACGGTATACGACGACCCGAATTTCGGGAATGAGGTCCATCGTTAGCCGGACGTGCGCTTTGTGTTCGCCCAGAGTTCGGATGGGTTGGAGATCAATCTGCTGGCGCTTGATTTCGACACCCGTGCGAGCTTTGATGGCGGCTGCAACATCCTGGGCAGTGATTGACCCATAAAGTTTGCCGGTTTCGCCTGCTTTTGATGGAAACCCTAAAGCCAGACCATTAATAACTTCTGAGACAGAGCCCATTTCATTATTCAGAACAGCGCGTTTCTTGGTGGCATCGGAGCGGATTTTTTCCGATTGTTTAAGTGCGCCGGGTGTGGCAAGCAGAGCCATACCTTGAGGAAGCAGGAAGTTACGACCATAGCCATCGGCTACTTTTTTAACATCGCCTGCACGTCCGAGTTTATACACGTCCTTGAGAAGTAATACTTTCATGATGCTTTAAGCCCTTTCTGGCGAAAAAATTACTGCGTATCAGGCAGTATGAA
>CAZLJB010000778.1:0-1910 GCA_964559195.1 uncultured Anaerolinea sp.
TTCCACATCCGCAACACCTGGGTCGATTAAACCCGTAACAGCCACTCCTGCTGTGAAATTTGTATTAAGCCCTACCCCTCAATCCACTTCATCTTCCACAACCGCAGCAGCAGGTGATTGTGGTGAAACTGGAGCCTGGAATATTTTGATCATTGGCTCTGATTTTGCCGAAATGCGCGGTCCGAAAGGATCAGACCTGACACGGGTCATGAGAGCTGATTTTTCTGGTAACAAAGTGGTTACTTATGCTCTTTCGCGTGATTTATGGGTGAATACCACTGGTATAGGGTTGACCAACCCGAATATTGATGCCACCCGCCTGGGCATGGTCTATTATGAAGGCCGGCTTCGCTCATTACAGTTTGCTGAAATGGATACTGTCATCGATGGCACGCGCATGACAGCCAAAATGCTCGAGAAGGATTTTTCCTTACACACAGATCATTATTTGACGATTAATTTGAACCATCTCGGTGACATGGTCGATGCAATTGGGGGGTTGCCTATCAATATTCCGGTTACTACCACCGATCCATATATCGGCATGGTAATCCAGGCCGGACAACAAACCTTGAGTGGTGTCCAGATTGTGGCTTACGCGCGTGCCATACCTGATTCTGATTTTGGACGTATTCAGCGCAACAATCTCATCCTGGATGCTTTGCGCCAAAAAATTAGCGATCCAGCGCTCATAACAAAATTACCTGACTTATACACACAGTTCAAAAGTGTAATTGCTACCGATCTAAGTCTCGAACAACTTAATCATCTGGCATGTTTGTTCAAAAACGCGCCATCTGCCTCGGTGATACAGGATTACGTCAGACCTGAATGGACTTCACCAGGCCCCCAGGGATCTCTTTATTGGAATAGTAATAATGTTCTTGCCAGGCTAAAAGAATTAAACCTGGTCCCGTGATCGATTTATTACTCTAGAAAATTTTTGATCTCACTTATATTGTAAATTGGAGAGGATGTATGAAAAAAACATTCTTCATCACTATCGGATTTGTAATTGGGTTGGTGGCGGTTTTCGTTATTTTCAAAAATAACGCCTGGGCCGGCCCAATATTAAATGTTTCATCTCCGTCTCTAGCTCAGGCGGGAGCCTGTGGGGAAACAGGCGCCTGGAACATCCTGGTGGTTGGTTCTGATTATGCAGAGCTGCGTGGTCAAAGGGGATCGGATCTGACCCGCATGCTGCGAGTCGATTTTGATAATAACAAGGTTTCGTCCTTCTCATTCCCCCGTGCTCTCTGGGTCGATGCCATTGGCCTCGGTTTGACCAATCCAGATATTAATGCCCTGCCGTTAGGCATGGTTTTCTACGAAGGCCGAAAACGGTCCACCCAGTTTGCAGAAATCGCTACAATCGTGGATGGGACTCGTTTCACAGCTCGAGCGCTCTCCAAAAATTTCTCAGTCAGCACAGACCATTATATTGCGGTTGACCTTAACCATCTGGCTGAAATAATTGACAATATCGGTGGTTTGCCGATAAATATTCCAGTAAGTACCACAGACCCATATATTGGCGTGGTTATACCCGCCGGTCAACAAACTTTAAGTGGGGCACAGGTTGTTGCCTATGCGAGAGCAATTCCTGACAACGATTTTGGCCGGATAAAACGTAATGACCTGATCGTAATGGCTTTACTCCAAAAATTACTCGATCCAGCGGTCGTTCAGAAAATTCCAGATCTTTATACTCAATTTAAATCAGTTATTGCAACCGATCTCAGCCTTGAGCAAATCAACCACCTGGCCTGTTTGTTTAAGGATGTCCCTGCAGGTTCAATCACGCTGGACGGAGTTTCCCAGAATTGGACTTCAGCTGGTCCCCAGGGGTCACTATCGTGGAATAAATCCCTGATACTGAAACGGTTGAAAGAATTGGGCATGATTCCGTA
>CAZLJB010000779.1:0-1899 GCA_964559195.1 uncultured Anaerolinea sp.
TAGATTCGGCGATTATTTCAAGGCCTCGTCCCACTAATTCAGGTCTCAAGCGCAGATGTGCCAGCAGGCTGTTTGCCCCTACTAAATTTTTAGCCTGTGACAGGGGCGAAAAGATGGTTTGCAGAATGGGAGTATTATTCCCAAGTTCAGAGCGGATTATGGATAGGCATTTTAATTGAGTTGCAAGATAGGGTGCATCTGAATCTAATACTGATAGCTTTGCCCAATCTTCGACTGAAAAAATGGCTCGTTTTATGTAACTTCGCGTGCCTTCACCATCGCCGACCCATTGGTCGTCCACGCCCCAATCTTTGATCGCGAAGGAAGATGCCTGGGTGACTTTGACCAGATCCCAATCGTAAAGTTTTTGCCAATGCAGTGTGGCTGCGGCTAAGCTTTCCGGATTTTGGTCATCAACAGGGAAGTGTCGCCAAAGAGCGACTGGTGAACGATCAGTTCTCTGCCCTGCAAGGCTTTGTTCGATTCTTTCTCGGTGGGTAATCACAGAATTCGTCTTTCTGCTGCATCATAAGCAGCGGTCTCTAAATTTACTGATGGTGTGTTTGGATATTCATCCGCGAATAGACTCCAAACCATCTGGTCGGAAGCGTGGCCATTTGCATAACTGCGGTTTCGAAGAAGAGCCTCCTGCTTGAAGTGTAACTTAATAGGAATTGCAGCCGATTGGGTATTTTCAACCGAACAATGTATTTCTACTCGATCAACCTTGTTAATTTCAAATGCAACCTTAATTAAGGCAGCTGAAGCTTCGGTAGCGTATCCCATTCGTAAATCCTTTTTGTTAATCCATTAGCCAATTTCAAAAGCTCCAGAACCAACTCTAGGATGTAGACCAGTACTTCCTAATAAACGATTTTCTTTTGGGTCGAATATTCCATAAACATAATCAAGGTTCATGTCAAAGTTGGAACGCATCCGACGCAACCGTTCTATTTTGGTAATAAGTGGTTCTGGCTCTACACTTGCCCATGGCATCCACGGTAATAAGTGATCCAGACTTTCAGTAATCGACCTTGCCAGTAAGTGTGCATCAGACGGGTTGTAACAACGAATAACCAATCGTGGCGTGACGATTCTATAGGCTGGGTTAAACATAACATTAATCTTTTCTTTTGATAATGCAAAATTCTGCGCCATCTCGACCAATTATATATTCAACCGGGAGGTTCCGGTAAATCGAACGTATATCGAGATTTCCCCTGGTATGAAAAAGCAATAAATCGCCACTTTTAATCTGATTTTCAGTTTCTTGGCCTAAATCTTTCAGGTTTAAACCTGTGCCGTAATATTCAGCGAGAGGAAATTCTCTTTGAATATGCAAGCTGCTTTCAGGTGCATTTTTTCTTGTCCATTCAAGCGCTTCTTTATAACAGGTTAGCCAATAATCTGTTTCGTAAGTTCGAAATGCTCCTCCAACTCCATTGGTGAATAAGTTATAGTAAGAATATTCATAAGGGTGCAAGTGAATAATCCCAAGCAGGCCTGGTAAGACTAAAATGGTAAAAATAATGGCAAAAGCGCCTGGCTTAATGTGTTCCCAAATCCATTGAAAGAAAAAGCCGATCACAATAAAAATGGGCGGCATAATAAATAAGAAATGTCGAAACCCATCGTAAACCGATGGCTTATTGTAAAGTAAATATGTAAGCATGAAAAAAAACAAACTTAAAACCATCAGTAGCGCTCGCCATTCCATTTTCTCTCGAAGGAATTTCCTTAGTGCGATTACGCAACCCAATAAAAATAAAATCCAGGTTGGTTCTGTGAGTGTTAGCGCAAACATTTGTGGCAAGTAGCGATGTGGCATTTCATTCGCTCGGAAGATTTGTCCATCAAACAAGACTGCCAATTCGGTTGGGTTGTTTGACATGTGTTTTA
>CAZLJB010000780.1:0-1894 GCA_964559195.1 uncultured Anaerolinea sp.
CGGCCAACCCCGTCAATTGCATGGCTCAACTGCTCCACAGCGCTGGCGGTTTTGGTGACCGCCTCGGTTTGCTGGGTGATGCCCTGGGTGACCTGCTGCAGCGTGGTGGCGATCTGGCTGGTGGCCACGCCCGATTGGCTGGCAGAAGTAGCCAGCTGGCTGGAGGCCGCTGCCAGGTTATTGGCGCTCTGTGAGACGGTTGAGATCAGGTTCTGCAGGCTATTGACCATTTCAGTAAACGCCAGCCCAAGTTCATCCTGCTCACTGCGCAGTGAAACCCGCACCGTCAGATCACCGGCCGCGATTTGGTCAGCCACGCGGGCCATGTCCTGCAGATACTGCACGGTACTGTCAAAGCCCCTGGCAGCCACACCCAGATCATCAGAGCGCTGCAGGATATTCTCTTTTTCCTGCCCGGGGATTTCCCATTTTAACCGGCCGCGGCGCAGGTTTTCCAGTCCGGAAGCCATGCCCTGCAGCGGTGTGCGAATGTCGCGGGTGATCACAAAGCCCAACCCGGCCGCCAACAGAATGCCTACCAACCCGGCGATCAACAGCCGGAGTGTGCTGGTGTTGAAGGTGCTGACGTTGCTTTGCTGCGAGTTCTTGGCCAGATCCTGGATGATCACACCCAGTCGGTTAAGCGAATCCTCCACCTCGCGCTGGCTGGCGAGAGCATCCCCACCCACCACCCGGTGGAGTGCCAATTGAGTCTGGTTATGATTGGTGCTGGCCAGCAGGTCGGTCAGTACGGCCTGGTAATTACCCCAGGCCGTGTCAAAGCGAACCAGTTCTGCTTTTTCATCCGAAGTCAGGAGCGGGTTCTTGCGATAATTGCTGATGATTTGATTGACGTGAGCCACCTCGGTCGTAATGGATTGTTCCACTTCGGTATGCTGCTTGGTGATGACAGCCGCCAGGTGACAGGTGGAGCAATCCTGCCCTGCAACCATGGCAGCGGTTGAGCGGCCGTGGTTGGCGTCTTTGGCCTCGACGCTGTGGCAGGCCAGGCAGCGATTGGTGTCGCTGGACAGTTGGCCGGACTGCAGGTGGTGGTTGCTGCTGATGATGCTGGTGTGGCAGGTACCGCACTGCGGGCCACTTTGCGTGGTGGTGGCGCTTGTTTTGGGCTGCGGGATCTGCAGGTAGAGTTGCACATTGCTGTAAATCTGTCCCACCAGGCTCCTGGCTTCGCCCAGATCCTGGATCGGGATGGTGTGGTCGTAATACAGGCTGACCATGTTGTTGTTCATTTTGCCCATGTCTGAGTAACTGATCAGGATCGAGATTGCCAGGATCAGGACAATAATGACAAAACTTCCACCTAATTTCAGGCTGATGGGTAACTTGTTTAGCAATCGATTCATGCTCGCTTACTCCCGGTTTTGACGATCGGTCTACCTGTTTGATCGTCAGCAGCGTTGTGTTGCTTGTGCAAACTCTGACTTATTGGCAGGTGCAAAAAAAAGGAAAGGCTGGTTGATGGGCGGCCTCGCACCCGGTCTGTGATCAGACCGGGTGCCTGATCTTATAATTTAAATTTCTCCACCACTGCCTGCAGCTGTTGGGCCAGTTTCATCAGGTTGGCAGCCGCGCTGGAGACCTGGTTGACCTGGCTTGAAACCTGGTTAGTGGCTCCCCAGACTTCCTTGGCAGAAGCGCTGTTTTCTGCACTGACATTGGCGATGTTCTCAATGGCATGTGTCAAATCGTCCGAGCTGGCAGACATCTCTTCGGTAGCAGCGGTGTTCTCTTCGATCACGGCTGAAACGGAATCCACCGCGTTGACCAGTTCGTTGGCCGCCGCGCTGACCCGGGCGGCTGCCCCACCGGCTTCTTCAGCTTGCTTGTAAACCGATTCGGCTGCGCCCAGGATGTTATTGAGCACTTCCCC
>CAZLJB010000781.1:0-1892 GCA_964559195.1 uncultured Anaerolinea sp.
TTTGAGTAGGTGCAGGCGTATAAGTTGGTAGCGGCATCAATGTTGGATAGGGTGTGTAAGTTGGTAGAGCCTCAGCTTTGGGCTGTGAGCATCCCACAAGCAAGAAAAGCAGTATGGTGATTGGCAAAATTACCTTGATGTTGTTCATATTTTCTACCTTTTTCTATGTCTGTAATGCTAACTTTTCAAATATACATCGATAAAGTAATATCTCAATAAATTGGGGGATTTGAGGGTTCCAAAACGCGCGCTAAGCGCATTTTGGAACCCTCAAATCCCTATTTTCTGAGATGTTACCACAAAATGGTATCTTCTCAATAAGTTGGGGTAGCGCACAGCAGTTCTAAATCTGAAACTTGAACATGTAAAAATTAGTCCACACAGGCCAGTTTTGACTGTCAATCGTGGTCTTTGGACGATATGGCAGTTTTTTACCTGCGCTTGGCCCCGCTCATCATCAAGTTTTTAGCTCCTTCCGCGTTTTCATGTTAGGTATAAGGGTTTTAAACAGCGCGTTTAATCGAGCCTAATTGAATAAGCCCGAAAAACAGAAAGATGGTTTGAATTACAGTTCGTTTTTTTATCGTTTTTGAAAAATTAATTAACCTCGTCATCATGCGTGTTAATTACCAAATTTTCGTAATCATGACCGTGTCTTCAATATTCCCTTAATTGCCAGGCAAGGGCTTATTAGACCGCTTGACTCTATTGTATAATCTTGTTATTATTCACGTCGTGAATAATACTTATTCAGGCCCTGATATATACTACGAGCGTTGGCTAACACCATCCCTGCAAGATGCCAGCCGTGACCATGCTGTCATCGTTTTGACTGGTGCTCGGCAAGTTGGGAAAAGCACCCTGTTACTAAACGCTGAACCATTTCGAAATTGGCGGTTTCACACCTTGGACGATTTCGAAGTACTTGCCCAAGCCAAAAGAGAACCTGAGGCTTTGTGGGCTGGCACGGATCGCGTGATATTGGATGAAGTTCAAAAAGATCCGGATTTATTGTCCGCCGTAAAATTAACTGTGGATCGTAACCCGGGTAAGTATCGATTTGTGCTTTCCGGTTCAGCAAACTTGCTATTGATGAAAAATGCCAGCGAAAGCCTGGCCGGGCGGGCAGTATATTTTATTCTTGACCCAATGGGGCTAGGGGAAATTCGTCAAACACCCCCGCCTGATATCCTGACGCGTCTGTTATCGGGGGATTTTCCTGACGAAGCGACACTCAGAGAAGAACCGGTTGACCCTATGGATATTATTATGCGCGGTCTGATGCCACCACTCCTGACCTTAAATTCTCATCCATCGTGGGTTCGTTGGTGGGAAGGGTATGTTGCTACTTATTTGGAACGCGATCTTCGTCAGGTTGCGCAAATTGAAGCCTTGCTTGATTTTCGTAAACTGATGGAATTGGTTGCCTTGCGTTCCGGGCAACTATTGAATCAGTCAGCGGTAGCGCGGGATGCACAATTATCCCAACCAACAGCTCACCGTTACCTGAACTTGCTCGAAACCACCAATTTGTTCGAACGTTTACCAGCCTATGCGGTCAGTCACGCCACCCGTTTGCTAAAATCCCCTAAGGTGTTTTTTAACGATCCTGGTCTGGCTGTTTTCCTTTCAGGATACTACGATCTCAATGACTTGCGTAAGGCCAGAGAATACGGTGCATATTTTGAAACCCTAATTTACCATCATCTTCGCTTGCTGACACGGTTGATGACTCCCGCGGGAAATTTGTATTTTTGGCGCACACGGGATGGGGTCGAAGTGGATTTTGTGCTTGAATACGGGAGAAAGGTAGTCGCGATCGAAGTGAAAAGCACGAAAAACCCTGGCTATGGTGACACAACTGGATTGCGTGCTTTTTTGGAAGAACACCC
>CAZLJB010000782.1:0-1887 GCA_964559195.1 uncultured Anaerolinea sp.
CAGCTTGCTTGTAAACCGATTCGGCTGCGCCCAGGATGTTATTGAGCACTTCCCCAGATGTATTGGCTTTGCTGACGCCGGCTTCCACCTCCAGGGCGGATTCTTTCATGGCGATGACGGCTTCGCTAACGGTTTTTTGGATACCCTTGATCAGTCCGGCGATTTCCTTGGTAGCCAGGCTGGATCTTTCGGCCAGTTTGCGGACTTCATCAGCCACCACGGCAAAGCCCTTGCCTTGCTCGCCGGCCCGGGCGGCTTCGATGGCCGCGTTGAGCGCCAGCAGGTTGGTCTGGCTGGCGATGTCTTCAATGGTTTCCACAATCGCGCCAATTTCCTCCGAACGGGCGCCCATCTCTTCCACTTTTGCGGCTGAGAAACCCACTTTGCTGCGGATCGTTTCCATGCCCGCGATGGTTTCGCTGACGGTCCGGGCGCCTTCGCGCGAATATTTAGCGGCTTCAGCCGAATCATGCGTGACGGTTTGAGCGTTATTGGTGACCTGTTCAATGGCCTGGTTGATACGGGTGGCCATTTGGGAGGCTTTTGCGATGGCGCTGGCCTGCTCTTGAGCGCCGCGGGCTACCCCGTTGATGGCGTGGCTTAATTGCTCCACCGAACCGGCCGTGGCGCTGATGGCTGTAGACTGTTCGTTTAGGCCCTGTGAAACTTGCTGGATGGTGTTGGCGATCTGGTGGGTGGCGGCGCCAGATTGCAATGAGGAGCTTGACATCTGGTTTGAGGCGCTTAAAAGAATGCCGGCCGTATCGCCAACCTGAACCAGGCTGGTATGTAAATTTTTAACCATGTGCGCAAAGGCGTTTCCCAGCACATCCGCTTCGGATTGGGGCTTGACGTTGGTGGTCAGGTCGCCGTTCGCCACGCGTTGGGCCACGCTGGCCATTTCCTTTAGATAAATCACCATACGGTTAAAAGAGGCAATGGTTTGGCCAATCTCATCCTGTGAGCCCGCCTTCAGCACCAGGTTCAGGTCGCCTGAAGCGATCTGGTCGGCGGCTTTGCTGACGGCTACAATCGGGTGGGTCAGGCGGTTGGTAACGAACCAGATTAAGGCAATCATCAGCAGGATGCCAATGATGCAAACCACCACCAGGGTCTGGCGCAGCTGGTACATGCCCGAAAGCATCTCGGCATCCGGTGCCACCACCACCAGGCTCCAGTTCCCGGTTTTAACCGGGCTATAAAAAATGGTGACCGGGCCGCTTTTGAACGGATCCGTGGTTTTTACATAACCGCTTTTACCTGCCGCAGTGGCTTGCGCGATGGTGGCCAGCTGCGGGTCTTTTTTGTCCTTTGCAAAATCGGCCAGCGTTTTGGTGCCAATCAGGCTTTTATCGGGGGCAGATACAAAAATGCTGCTATTGCTGATCAGGAAGGCATAACCGCTCTGAAAGACCTTGATCTTGCTGACCTGGGCATCCAGGTAATTGAGTGAAATATCCACCCCGGTGATCCCCAAAAACTTACCATTTGGATCCAGGATGGGTGAAATATAGCTGGTCATCAAAACACCCTGGTATAGGTAGGGCTCAATCACGCTTTCGGTCAGGGTCTTTTTGGGCACCAGGTAATAATCGGAGGTTTCGTAATCCAGCAGCGGGTCGAGCGTCAGCGTGCCGGTCAGCCGGTTCCAATAGGGGATGAAGCGCCCGCTTTTGTCGGATCCGGTCGAGTTAACAAATTTCGCATCCTGGCCGTCAAACGCGTTGGGCTCAAAGCCCACATACGAGCCCAGGATATCCGGGTTTTTATCCACCAGGCTCTTCAAGATCCCGGAAATGTCAGCCCGGCTTTTACCTGGATAGCCGGCCATGGCCAGGCTCATGGTTTTGCCGATTGATTGATCGGCGCTGATTTTGGTGTTGAAGT
>CAZLJB010000783.1:0-1880 GCA_964559195.1 uncultured Anaerolinea sp.
CCTTATGAAAAGCTAAAAACAGGTTTTTGAACTCACTTTTTGACAGAGTTGCTGCTTTTTTACCTGTGTTTGGGCCCCCATCCCCCGCCTTCCCCGGAAAAGTACCGGGGAAGGCGGGGAGGGGGCCGTTTTGGCGTTTTGTAAAAACCATACTGAGAACTGCCAGACGATTGCCACTAAAAAGATAACAAACACCCAGAATAAGGTATAATCTGTCAAATTAAACGTAACTGCCACCTACTGACAGGGTTTAGAAGTTATCGCGCTTATTTCCATCAACGGCCTGGCGCGCCTGCCTGCCGTTCATCATACATTCTTTCCAACCCCCTACCAGTAATGGGCAAATAGATCAACAGGTTGCCGGCAGCCATTAATATCGACGCGCTGTTCTGTCTGCTTATACTGGTGATTGGCAGTTCCAACTCTTGAGTACCCCTGGCAATTTCCGCCAGTTTAATTTCTGACCGCTCTAAGGAGGAGCTATGAAAATTAACCGTCTTTACCTGTTCGTCATGCTAGCAGCCATCCTGGGTTCCGCCCTGGCAGGCTGCGCACCGGCTGCGCCCGCCGCCACCGAAGCCCCGGCCGCACCGGCCGCCACTGTAGCCCCGGCTGCCCCGGCTGCAACTGAAGCACCCGCCGCCACCGAAGCACCGGCCGCCACTGCCGCGCCCGCCAAGACCGGCACGCTGGTAATCGCCGCCAACCTGGACGATGTGGTCACCCTTGACCCCGCCTATGCCGGCGAAACCACCAACCTCTTCATCCACATCAACACCTACGACACCCTGGTTGACATCCGCCCTGGCGATTTAAACACCATCGTGCCACGGTTGGCTGAAAGCTGGGAAGTCAACGCAGATTTCACCCAATTTATCTTCCACCTGCGCAAAGATGCCAAGTTTGCCTCCGGCAACCCGGTCACTTCCGCGGATGTGGTCTTCTCCTGGAACCGCCTGCTGAACGTGGCTGGCGCCCCGGCCTTTAACCTGGATGGCGTGGGCAAGGTCGAAGCGGTCGACGATTACACCGTCAAAGTTTCCACCACCGTCACCGATGGCAAGGCCCAACCCCTGCCCCAATTCCTGTCTAGCGCCAGCAACCCCAGCCTGGGCATCCAGGATTTCAAACTGGTCAAGGAACACGGCGGCACCGATGCAGCCGACGCCAAGACCACCGACAAAGCCAAGGAATGGCTCGACCAGAATTCCGCCGGCTCCGGCCCCTTCGTCCTGACCAAGTGGTCCCCCAAGGCTGAAATCGACCTGGTCGCCAATAAGAACTACTGGAAAGGCGCCCCCAAGTTCGACAAGGTCGTCATCACGCACGTCTCCGACCCGACCACCAAGCTCCAGATGCTGGATCACGGCGATGTGGACATGATCGACAACCTGAGCAGTGATCTGGTGGATGCCGCCAAGGCTAACCCGGATATCACCGTTTCTGTCGACCAATCCCTCGATGAAAACTACCTGGCCATGGCCTATGTCTGCCCCGATCAGATCAAGGCCAAGACCCCCGATAAATACAAAGAACTCCAGAGCGTTGATTCCTTCGCGATCATCTGCAAGAAGCAGGTACGCCAGGCCATCGCCTACGCCATCGATTACGAAGGCATCACCAAGGCCGTGCTGAACGGTTACGGCACGCGCGCCCCGAGCATCATCCCGATCGGTATCATCGGCGTGGATGCCAGCAAGACCCAGGGCCGTGATGTAGCCAAGGCCAAGGAACTGCTGACCGCCGCCGGTTACCCCAACGGCGCTACCCTCGACCTGTACTACGCTTCCAACTCCACCCGTGACACCGTGGCCGCCAAGATCAAGAATGATCTGAGATCGGAAGAGCACACGTCTGAACTCCAGTCACCTGAAGCTATC
>CAZLJB010000784.1:0-1867 GCA_964559195.1 uncultured Anaerolinea sp.
ATGGCACTCCGTATATTGCTATCATCGTGACGGGTTTTATTTATTGGTTTTTTGCATCGTTTGATTTTTCCACCCTGGTCGTCGCCGATGTGTTCTTACAGCTGATCGTGATTCTGGCTGAATTTGGTGCGCTGTGGGTCTTCCGCTTCAAGCTGCCGGATGTTCCACGTGACCGTGTCCCTGGTGGTTTGTTCGGGCTGGTAATGGTCAGCCTTGGGCCAGTGGTCATCATTTTGGTGGCTATCGTCAGCCAATTTGTGGAAGAAGGTTGGTCGTCGTTGGGCTTCGCACTCCTATTTATGCTGGCGGGCGCCATCTTGTACATCCCAATCATCAAATATCTAAAGCCGGGTGTTCCGGATGTCAATCCTTTCCAGACGGGAGAAGAATAAAATTAGCAACTGTAATACTATAATAACCTGTTCTTGCCAAAGACAAGAACAGGTTGTTTTGTCAAAAAGAACCCAATTATCCGGAAATATTGTCTGAAGCGGAAAAAAACCTTTGCTTTTATTCAGCTCACCCGTATAATAACAGTCAAATCAAAACCTATCCAGGAGGACGAAATGCCATTTGGTTATTGCGGCAAAATCTTGCATGTTAATTTGACAAATTCTCAATTGACGATTGAGACCCCACTTGAATCATTTTACCGGATGTATATGGGCGGTTCCGCGATGGGCCTTTATTACATTTTGAAGGAAATGCCAAAAGGGGCCGATGCGCTTGGCCCAGAGAATGTTCTGACCTTGATGACAGGTGTTACGACGGGTGCACCGATATCTGGACAGAGCCGAATAAACGCAAACGCCAAATCTCCAATTTTTGGTGGTATTGGAGATTCGCAAGGCGGCGGTTTTTTCCCTGCTGAACTTAAGTTTGCGGGCTTTGATGGAATTGTGATCAAAGGCAAAGCTTCAAAACCGGTTTACCTGCTTATTAAAGAAGGGCAGCTCGAGTTACGAGATGCCGCGCACTTGACTGGCAAGCTGACTGGCGAGGTCGATGATCTTTTGAAAAAGGAATTGGGCGATGAAAAAATCGAAATTCTCCAGCATGGCCCGGCTGCTGAAAAAGGCGTACTTTACTCTACACTTTTGAGCATGTCGAACCGCAACAACGGCCGAACTGGGATGGGGTTGGTGATGGCATCCAAGAATCTCAAGGCCATTGTTGTGCGAGGCACGCATAAGCCCGAGCTTGCAAATTCCAAGGCGTTAATATCAATCAGCCGTGAAGGCCCAAAACGTTTGCCTGAAAATGGTGACATGGCCGGACTGGCAAAGTATGGCACGGCAAGCATCGTCATGCCACAAAACTCAATGGGTACACTCCCAACTCACAACTACAATGAAGCTGCTTATGAATTTGCTGAAAGTATCAGCGGCGAAAAACTTTATGATGACTATTTGCGTGGCGCGTCCGCAGGCAAACAGGATAAACAGGGTCGAGACACATGTTATTCCTGTATTGTTCGATGCAAGCGTGTGGTCGAGCTGGAAGGAAAATACAAGGTTGATCAGAAATACGGTGGCCCGGAATATGAAACCATCGGTACTTTTGGTTCATATTGTGACATCAACGACCTGGCTGCCATTTCACTCGCCAACCAGATTTGCAATGAACATGCCATTGATACAATTGCCAGCGGCGCTACCATCGCTTTTGCGATGGAATGTTTTGAAAAAGGGATAATCTCCGTGGAGCAAACTGGCGGTATTGAGCTGAAGTTTGGTTCGGCGGATGCGATGTTGGAAGTACTGCGCCAGATCGTGGATGCTTCAACACCTTTAGGCAGGCTGTTGGGGCAAGGCTCTGAGCGCTGTCTCTTATACACATCTCCGAGCCCACGAGACAGGCAGAAATC
>CAZLJB010000785.1:0-1867 GCA_964559195.1 uncultured Anaerolinea sp.
TCCTTACTTATATGGGAATGTCGGGTGATGAAGCGATCGCTCTGATCCGGCAGAGACGGATGGGGGCACTCTACAACAAAAAGTTTTCTGGCTATTTGCAAGGTCTGCCCGGATTTAAAATAGATTGATTTACTTGTGGAATAAAAAAACCGGGTCCAATTTTTGAGCCAATACCTAACAATTACCAAAATCAAAACGCCGCTAATCATAGGTTAGCGGCGTTTTGATTTTGGTAACGCAAAGTGGATTTTTTGAATTTCAAAATTTCGTTAAATTCTTAAATCATTTGGCGCTTTAACAGGTAACTTTGCACTTAATATTTTATTACTGGTTAGGCTAATATTTTCTGCGAACGATAAATAATCCCAGGCATACTCCACACACTACCAGAATTAAACCAGCCCATAATGCCGAATTTTCGCCGATTTTTGGTAAAACAGTCTTGATTTGGATTGTTGGCGTCGGGGTAGTCGTAAATTCTTGAAAAGGTGTAGGTGTGTTAATTGTAGGGGTCTCAGCTGGCATCAAAGGGGTGGGTGTGATACTCGAAACAGGGGTTATCTGCAATATTAGTTTTTGTTCAGGTTGAATAACTGAAGACGCGTTCAGGTTATTCCAGGTCATTAAATCCTTAATGGATATTTTGTAAAGATGGGCTATCCATGACAAGGTTTCGCCGCTCTGGACAGTATGATAATATTTGCCATCCGCGGCGGGAGTCAATAATTGGATTGGCGCCAATGTTTGGCTGGGGTTAAGGTTTGATGGTTGAATGATTAAATTTTGGCCAATCCGAAGAGGCCAATCGACCTGGATGGCATTTAGAACCAGAATTTTCGCAACAGTTATGCCATAAGCCTGAGCTATGCTGCTGAGGGTCTGATAGGATTGCACTTCATGAACGATCTGGCCATAAGTATCTGGAGTACTTAATTGGATGGCGCCTGATTGGGTCGGAGTGGCGAAGCCGGCTGTATTTACGCCAGGAATGAACAATTTCTGCCCAATTCTGAGGGTTGCATCCTGGCCAAGGTTGTTCCAGCTTTTTAAATCCTTGATCGTGATTTTATACGCGATTGCAATTGACCAGAAGGTCTGACCGGCCTGGACGAGATGGAAAATTTTCCCATCTGCATCAGGAGTGGCGATTTTTACTGGCATGATCAGTTGAGGGACACCAGGGTTGGTGATTTCTAGTGAACCACCTGCTTGAGATGTAGTAATCCCGCTGGATGTATATTCCCCGCATGATTTTCCAGATGTATAGGCAGCCTGCAAAATGTAGTAGGTCATCCCATTGGCTGCTCTGGCGGTTCCGGCGCCGACATTGCAATATGCTGGAACAACCGCAGGGAGCATGTGCGCTGCATCGGACCAGACAATCATGATTTCATCGATGGATTGGTTAAGGCCGACATCGAAATTTTCTGTGGCCCACACTTTTGATCCCCCACCATATCCAGCCGCTGCAAGGCGGCCTGAAACATCACCGATATGCCAGGACATCTGATTATTTGCCATGGTTTGAGCGGTGGACTGTGCAATTGCATCAATGATTGGGTCTTCCACCAGGGGAGGTAGGCCATTGGACGCCCGCAAGGAATTCATGGCGATAATCAAATCAAAGGCAGTTACTTCGGCGGCCGGATGGGATTCCGAAAAAGATGGGGATGTTCGGAAAACATTGGGAGGGAAAAGAAAACCTGCCAATATGGGTAAAAGAAGAATACTTTGAGAAATTGATTTAAGTTTCACTTACTCATTATAATAGCGGATTGGGAACAAAATAGTATGTTTCAGGGAGTCTGCCTGTGAGGGTCTAGATCGGAAGAGCGTCGTGTAGGGAAAGAGTGTTCAGAGCCGTGTA
>CAZLJB010000786.1:0-1865 GCA_964559195.1 uncultured Anaerolinea sp.
CAAATGTTGATCCTAACTTTGCTGAGCAATTAAAGCTTAGACCAGATCAGCACTCGATTGGGCTCATCACTGCAGACAACGATGATGCAACTTATGTATCAATTGATGAAGCTACAAAAATGGCTGATGTGGAAGTTGTATACGCTCATTCATTTTATGCGGGTGCAGCACATGCATCAGGGCTACTATCTGGCGAAATTATGGCCATTATTGCTGGGCCCAATCCATCCGAAGTACGGGCTGGACTAAGCGCTGCGTTGAATTACATGAAAAACGAAGCTATCTGGTACTCAGCCAACGAAAATGGAACCATCGCCTTTTTTCCACACCTCATTTCACGGACAGGGTCATATTTATCCAAAGTATGCAATATCCCGATTGGGGCACCAATTGCTTATTTAATTGCCCCTCCAATGGAAGGCCTGATTGCCCTGGATGCAGCTCTGAAAGCATCTGCAACAACAATCGCATCCCTTACAATGCCACCTTCCGAGACCAACTTCATGGGTGTGATGTTAACCGGGGACCAGCCCGCTTGCAAAGCAGCTACAATCGCATTCCGCGAAACTGTGCTTGAGATTGCCCGCGACCCAATAAAGTATTAGCAGGAGAGAACATGGCTGAAATAGACTCCGATCTGCTCTCTATCCAGGAAGCTCGCACACTTGCAACTGCGGCCCGGGATGCACAAAAACAATTTCTGCATGCCTCACAAGCTGAAGTTGATCGAATTTGCCAGGCAATGTCAGAAGCCGCCTTTGCTGCAGCCGAACGCCTGGGCCGTATGGCTTCTGAAGAGACTGGCTATGGAGTTCCTGAACATAAAACATTAAAAAATATTCTATCATCCAAGCTGCTTTGGAATGCTATAAAAGACATACCAACCGTCGGAATAATCAGACAGGATATTCACAAGAAGATCTTTGAGATCGCCTGGCCGATGGGCGTTGTAGCGGCGCTTACCCCCAGTACAAACCCTACATCGACAACGATGTACAAAATATTAATATCAGTCAAGGCTCGCAATGGAATCGTGATTGCGCCTCATCCATTTGCAGCGAAATGTTGTTCCGAAACAACGCGCATTATGTGCGAAGCAGGCGAACGCGCTGGTATGCCGAAGGGATTGGTATCCTGCATGACTAAAGTAAGCCTGCAGGGCACCCAGGAATTGATGAAACATAAGTATATCGCCGTAATCCTGGCTACAGGTGGTTCCGACATGGTTAGAGCCGCCCATTCGGTTGGAAAACCTGCTTATGGGGTTGGACCTGGCAATGTGCCAGTTTACGTTGATAGATCCGCGGATTTAAAAAAAGCTGCGAAATATATTGTCGCTTCCAAAGCATTTGATCATTCTGTCATTTGCGCTACTGAGCAATCCGTAATCGCTGACAAGCCGATCGCTGCCCAATTGGAAGAATTAATGAAGGCTGAAGGCGCGTTTTTTGTAAACGAAGAGCAGGCGCAGACATTAGCCAAAATTTTATTTGTTGGCAATCTACCAAACCCAAAATCAGTTGGAAAGAGTCCGCAGCAATTAGCACAGATGTGTGGAATTCAGGTACCAAGCAAAGCCAGAATTCTGGTTGCCAAATTAAAAAATGTTGGTCCTACGGAGCCACTTTCCGGAGAGAAACTCACAACTGTACTAGGCTGGTACGAGGCAGATGGCTGGGAAGCAGGTTGTGAACGAAGCCTAGAACTGATTGATTACGGTGGACGAGGTCATTCACTGGTTATCCACGCTCAGGATGATAAAATCATCACTCAATTTGGTTTAGAAAAACCAGTTTTTCGTATATTGGTAAACACAATGGGAGATCGGAAGAGCACACGTCTGAACTCCAGTCACCTGAAGCTAT
>CAZLJB010000787.1:0-1863 GCA_964559195.1 uncultured Anaerolinea sp.
GGACAGCGAACTGGCGCGCCTGAATCGGGCCGCTGGCAGTTGGATGACGGTTTCATCGGAGATGTTCGAGCTGCTTGAAATCGCCCTGGACTGTTTCCAGACCACCCAGGGATTGTTCGACCCAACGATTCTAGGTGATTTGGAAAAAGCCGGTTATACAAAAAACATGGATGAGCTGCGTCTTTCTGGTGCAGAGGCGCTCTCCAATCCAGGATTGAGAGCTGTGCGGCCAGCCTTTGACAGCCTGGAACTACGTTCGCGCGATCTCTCCATCCTGCTTCCGCCCGGCATGCGGATTGACCTGGGTGGGATTGCAAAGGGTTGGATCGCCGAGCAGGCGGCGCGTAGGTTGGCTCAATTTACGTCAGCCTGTTGTGTCAATGCGGGTGGTGACTTGTTTTTGATTGGTACGCCGGACGAAATGACAGCCTGGGAAGTTGGGCTGGAAGATCCCCGCCACCCTGGCCTGGATTTGATCGTCCTGCAGGTGGATGGCGGCGCGGTAACGACCTCCTCCGTTGCCAAGCGAGTCTGGCAGCAAGGCAGCGCCACTCGTCATCATTTGATCGATCCACGTACCGGCGAACCCGCCGTAACTCCATGGTTGAGTGTCACCGTACTGGCACCCGGCGCAGCGCAGGCTGAAGTCTTTGCCAAGGCCTTCCTGGTTGGCGGTCCGATCATCGCCCGTGAATTGATAGAGAAAAACCCACAAATCACCTACCTGGCCGTGGGTCCGGATGGGAAAATCTGGATTCCAGAAGATGGGCAGATTGTCGAGTTGATCATTGAAAGTTGAATGCTGCCAGACGGCCTGCGGGGCTTGATTTTCGGTCGTCAGAGCGTTAAACCCTCATCTCTGGGTCTGATGGAGCAATTAACAGCAATTCCTATCCCGAATTATTATCAAGCTGCTTGGGATGTGTTCTGGCAGCAGGGGTGAGGTTCGAAATTTTTAAATATTCCAGGGATTGAATTGAGGATCTTCTTAACAGGCTTTCAATCGAAAATATGCGTGGGCCGGCTGGGGAATGATGAGTTCTGGATGGAAAAGGGGCGGTCTGATCAAAAGCCGAAATCCCAGGCAAAGTGCCTGAATAAGCCCTTTTGTTCATCTGTTCGTCATACTGGCATGCTAATATTGTCAGGTTGGTACAAAGATCAGACCTCCCATTGGGATGGTTTGTACAAATCATAATAAATACACAGGCGTCAACAGCCTCTACCCAACGAGGAACGATGAATAAAAAAATTCCTGCCTTGATGGCAGCCTTTCTGATAACAGCCATACTGGCAGCCGGCCTGCTGCTGGTCGGCCAGGATGCCGTGGCCACCTCCAGCGCAGCCGCGGCACCTGCCCTGAATGCCAGCGCTGCCATGCAAATCCAGCAAATCCTGGTTCAATACCAGACCCGCGAGCTGCAATACCAGACTTTGCTCAAATCTGCAGATGAGCGGGTTAATCAAAACCAGCAGCAAATTGAGCATGCCAACCTGCAGATCCAGCAGTACCAAACCATCATGGCTCAACTGCAAAATAAAGGACTGGTTACGGTTGCTTCTGATGGAACCATTACAATACATTAACCTGATCTGGGACAGAACTACCGTTCTGGAGGATTACTCCCATGAAATTTTTCAAGAATTCTTTACATATCTGGATTACACTGACCAGCGTGGCTGGTTTCCTGGCTTGTTGGGCCTCGCTGGCCCAGGCCGCCCGGGCTGCAATCAGTCCAAGCGCCAACCAGGTGACGGCGCAGATCATGACCAGTCTGCCACCTATGCCAACTGCGGTTGGCAGGCTGCCGGGCATGTCTTCAAATTCCGGCGCAGTGCAGTCTTTTAGGATTAATTCCGCCA
>CAZLJB010000788.1:0-1858 GCA_964559195.1 uncultured Anaerolinea sp.
ACTGGAATGACAGGGAATGAGTTGTTTTGTCCAACCGTTACCTGACCAATACAGTTTTTGTCGATAATGTCAATAATTACTGGTTTGAATGTCTGTTTCGGCAGAAAAGTGAGGTGTGGGTGGTTAAATCTAAAATGCGCCGCGGGTTGGATTTAGCCATGGAGAAAAATAGTCAACGTGGGATTGGTTTAATTTTTACGTCAGGAATGGATAAACTGGTGTTCGAAAATTTTGTAGAGATTTTGAGCAAAAACGTATTCGTCAAGAAATGTGCAAACATAAACCCCGGCTCACGCAGACCCGCCAAGCACCGCAAAGAAGATCATTTTTTAGGGAAGATGTATTCGTCAGGGTTAGAAGCATTTGCTATGTTGTGGAGGGGGTTTCTGAAGGGATCTGTGCTGAGAGTGACCCCCATCCCGGCCTTCCCCATTTTCAAAACGAAATTGGGGGAAGGAGAAAGGAAATTTTTGAAATTACGTGAATCGTATTCACAAATGTGAAGTACAATCAACCTGCTTCAAACATCATAGAAAAAGAGAAAACTTATTGGACGATCAACATTTCGAACTGCTGGCACAGGTTGCCAGCCTGTATTACGAGCAAAATCTCAAGCAGGACGAGATCGCCAGGCGCATCGGTTATTCGCGCTCCATGGTCTCACGGCTGATCGCCGAGGCACAGGAAAAAGGCATCGTCGAAGTGCGCATCAACTACCCCGGGCTGCGCTGCCTGGACCTGGAAGAAGCCCTCCAGCAGGCACTCAATCTGCGCATCGTGCGCGTACTCTCGCGCGGCAGCGCCGGCCAGAGCCAGATGCTGCGCAAACTGGGTGCCATGGCAGCCCGCCTGGTGGAAGAACTGGTGTCGCAGGGTGCTAAAAAGATCGGGGTCGCATGCGGCAACGCCCTGTGGGAGACCATCTCTGCTCTGCGCAAGACCAACTTCGCCGATTCCCGCGTCTACCAGATCATCGGCTCATCTGGCAACATCAACCCTGAGATCGACGGCCCCAGCCTGGCTCGCTCCATGGCAGAAGCCCTCGGCGGGCTGTACTTCACCATACCTGCCCCGCTCATCGTTAACAGCCCGGCCACCCGTGAAGCATTAATGAAAGACGCGACTGTGTCCCGCATCATGCAGGAGGCCAGCACCATCGACATGGCCCTGGTTGGCATCGGCGCCATCGATTCGGAAACTTCCACCTGGACCAGTTCGGCACACCTTGCCCAGGAACAATTAGCCTCCATGACTGCTGAAGGCGCAGTAGGTGAAGTGTGCGGCATCATCTTTGACCGCAAAGGCAGCCTGCTGCAGAACCCAATCCTCAACCGCGTGGTTGGGATTGTATATGAAGACCTGGTGCGCATCCCGCTCAAGCTTGGCATCTCCGCTGGAGAAATGAAGACACTACCCATCCTGGGCGCCTGCCGCGCCGGTCTGATCAACTGCCTGGTAACAGACGAGACCTCAGCCCTTGGAATATTGGAGGCGTTCCGCCAAGATTGGTAGTTGTGACGGGCTCGCCGGATGTTCACGAATGTGAATGACATTCACAAATGCTATGAATACTGGCGTGTTTAATGTAAAATAATGCGATGTAATTCTAATGTAGTTTTAATAAATCTCGGAGGTCATCTTGGCTGCTGCAAAAACTGAAAATTTGGTTGGCGGGGTATTCACCCAGGAAAAAGCTCTAGAACTGCTGGATATCATGTTGCTTGTGCGTTCGTTCGAAGAAAACGCCGAAGAAATGTTCGCCCTTGGGAAAATTCACGGCACCGTGCATCTTTCCATTGGCCAGGAAGGTGTGGCGGTCGGTACTGCTGCCGCCTTTAATCCCTGATTTGACTACCTG
>CAZLJB010000789.1:0-1856 GCA_964559195.1 uncultured Anaerolinea sp.
CTTATTTTGTGGGTACGCAGGCTCGGGCATGTTCCCCACTCTGGGTGCTTTCCACAGCCGGTTTGTCGGCGATGGGTTTTATCAGCGAGGGGCAAACCCTGGCAGAAGGTGTGAGAGTCAAACGACCGGTGCGGAGCGGGGCGCTGCTGCAGATTGTCGAAAAAAGTCAGGGTGAGTTTATTGCGGTGGATGAGGTTGATATCCTGCGGGGACGTGACGAACTGGCGCGCCGGGGGTTATATGTTGAGCCAACCTCTGCGCTCACATTTGCTGCGCTTGAGCAATCGATTGGCAGACTGCAAGATCCGGTAGTGGTGGTTTTGACAGGTTCTGGTTATAAATTTAATCAGTAGATTCAACTTACAAGGAGGACGTATGGACAAAATCGTTATCACCGGGTTGGGTACTGTTAACCCGCTCGGATTAAATGTGGAAGAATCCTGGAAAAATGTGGTCAATGGAGTTTCAGGGGTTGGACCCATTACACAATTTGATTGTACGGGTTGGAATGTCAGAATCGCTGCCGAAGTCAAGGGCTTTGATCCGGCCAATTATATGGACGCCAAAGAAGCCCGCCGTCGTGATCGTTTTGAACAGCTGGGTGTTGCTGCGGCCAAGCAGGCCCTGGCTCATTCTGGTTTGGAGATAAATGAATCCAACCGGTCACGGATTGGCGTGGTGGTTTCATCGGCAATCGGTGGAATGAAATCGTTACAGGAAGCGATTTTCACATTAAAGGAAGATGGCCCCAGGCGTGTAAGCCCATTTTTAATTCCCATGTTGATGCCCAATGGCGCATCGGGTTTGATCGCAATTGATAATGGCATTCAGGGACCTTGTTTTTCGGTTGTCTCGGCCTGTGCCTCGGGCGCAGACGGGATTGGAATGGCCTGGATGATGTTGAAGGCCGGGATTATTGACGCAGCCGTGGCCGGAGCGGCTGAAGCGACGATTTGCGAAACCGGCGTGAGCGCATTTGATCGAATTGGCGCCATGGCCCGGCGAAATGATGATTATTCCATGACCCCCGCTCCTTTTGATAAAAATCGGGATGGTCTGGTGATGGGTGAAGGCGCAGGTATATTGGTGTTGGAGCGAGAGAGTTCGGCAAAGGCGCGTGGCGCAAATATTCTGGCCGAACTGGCGGGGTATGCTGCTACTGCAGACGCCTATCATGTGACCGCGCCGGATGCGAATGGCGCAGGCGGTGCGGCTGCTATTCGCGCAGCGCTTGATGCGGCGGGGGTTAATCTGGATGAAGTTGGTTATGTTAGCGCGCATGGTACGGGTACATCCTTGAACGATGCCGCTGAGACCAAAGCCATCAAGTCCGCTTTTGGACAGCGGGCATATCAACTGTCCATATCTTCCACCAAATCGATGACTGGCCACATGATGGGAGCGACGGGGGCTTTGGAGGCTATTTTCTGTACGCAGGCGATCCGGGACGGTATCCTGCCTCCAACCATTCATTACCAAACACCTGACCCGGAATGTGACCTGGATTACATCCCGAATCAGGCGCGTGAGAAGAGGATTGATGTGGCGATCTCTAACGCGTTTGGTTTTGGCGGGCATAATGCGGTACTGGTGGTTCGAAGGTATTAATTCACGCTCTCGCGGAAAATGACCTGTACACAAAGGGCAGTAATGGTATAATACTTTCCGCTCAGGTGGAAGCATTAAAACTGGAGAGGTCGCGTAGCTGGCTTAGCGCGCACGCTTGGAAAGCGTGTATACCGCAAGGTATCGGGGGTTCAAATCCCCCTCTCTCCGCCATTTGGAACCCCTATATTTTGGATTGATTTTGTTTATTAGTCCATTATATGGGGGTTTCGCGTTTACGACTATTTTCT
>CAZLJB010000790.1:0-1856 GCA_964559195.1 uncultured Anaerolinea sp.
GAATTCTTTCCACCCGTATTCCACCTGCCGGGCACTCTTGTGGTTTCTGGTTTTCATTACAATTTGATTTTTGAGCCCGCGCATTTCGCCGTCAAAAAAACCCCCTACTCTTCCAATCCTTCAAGTTACAGCACCAAAAAAAATACCCCACGTTTTTTCGCAGGGTAAATTACTTTCACAGGCTGAGCAGACGGTTTTTCCGGCTGCTCAGCCTGTCATGGTCATGGATTACAACTTATACTGCGCCACAATCTGCTGCAGATTTTTGGCCATTTCCATCATAGAGGCAGCCGATGCTGAGACTTCCTCGACCTGGGCCGAGACTTGCTCGGTCGAAGCCGAAACTTCCTCGACCGCCGCGCTGTTTTCTTCACTGACGCTGGCGATGTTCTCGATCGATTGGGTCAATTCGGTTGAATTGGCGGCCATTTCTTCGGTGGCGGCGGTATTCTCTTCAATCACGGCCGAGACCGAGTCCACCGCGCCGACCAGCTCACCGGCCGCGGCACTGACCCTGGCAGCCGCGCTGCCAGCTTCTTCAGCCTGCTTGTAAACCGATTCGGCTGCACCCAGGATGTTGTTGAGTACTTCACCGGCTGAATTGGCGCGTACCACCCCGGCTTCTACCTCTGAGGCGGATTCCTTCATGGCGACCACGGCTTCGCTGACGGTCTTCTGGATGCCCTTGATCAACCCGGCGATTTCCTTGGTGGCCAGGCTGGATCTTTCGGCCAGCTTGCGGACTTCATCAGCCACCACGGCAAAACCCTTACCCTGTTCACCGGCTCGCGCTGCTTCGATTGCGGCATTGAGCGCCAGCAGGTTGGTCTGGCTGGCGATGTCTTCGATTGTTTCCACGATCGCGCCGATCTCTTCAGAGCGTGTGCCCATTTCTTGAACGCGTGTGGCCGAGATGCCGACCTTGGTACGGATGACTTCCATACCGCTGATGGTTTCCTTGACGGTCTTGGCGCCATCGCGCGAATAGCGCGCGGCTTCGGCCGAATCACGGGTGACAGCCTGGGCATTGCTGGTGACCTGCTCAATGGCGGTGCTGATACGTGATGCCACTTGTGAGGCCTTGGTGACGGCTGTGGCCTGTTCCTGGGCCCCGCGTGCCACACCATCAATGGCGCGGCTCATCTGCTCGACCGCACTGGCCGTCTTGGTGACACCCTGGGTTTGCTCGGTGGTGCCCTTGGCGACCTGCTGAATGGTGATAGCGATCTGGCTGGTGGCTTCTCCGGATTGCTCCGAAGCCTTGGCCAGCTGTGCAGCGGCGGATGCAACCGAGTTGGCGCTGTCGGCCACCTGGCCGATCACCTTTTGCAGCCCGGCGATCATCTTTGCGAAGGCGTTGCCCAATTCATCCTTGGCGGATTTGGCCGTCACGTTGACGGTCAGGTTATTTTGGGCGATGGCATTGGCAGCCTGCGCCATGCCTTGCATATATTGTTCAGCCTCCGCCAAACTTCTGCCAGCTGTGCCAAATTCATCACCACGTTTTGAAAGTGAATCTTTTATTTCCTGCGATACATCCCGGTTTAGATCACCAATGCTGATGTTGGATAGCGAGTTGGTCATGATCGAGAGCGGTGTGGTAATTGAACGGCTGATGATGATCCCCAACGCAATGGCCAGCACGATAGCGAAAGCCGCGATCCCGATCAGCAAATTCCGCGAGGAGGCGAAAGTCACATCCCCCTGGGTGTTGAGTTCCTCGGCGACCCGCGTGTTGATCCCCAGCAGGGTGTATAGGGCCTTTTCTACATTAGAATAGGAAGTTTGAAATTGCGAACCACTGGCCATTATTTTCCTGGCTTCATCAGGCTTGCCAGCCTTGACCAGCCCGATTA
>CAZLJB010000791.1:0-1856 GCA_964559195.1 uncultured Anaerolinea sp.
AGCAGCCATACTCTTAACTTCAACAGATATTTGCTGGAGCGTTTTTTGATCTGTATTCTTTACAACAACTGTGAGTAAGCCCCCGGGAACGGTTACTGCTACGCCCACGTTCACGGAATGATGAAGCATAACATCAGTTCCGGACAAAGTTGAATTTAGATTTGGAAATTCGCGAAGAGAGAGAGCTACTGCCTTCAACAAAAAGTCATTAACAGAAATCTTTTGACCTTCAGGAAGCATTCCATTAATTTGCTTCCGCAGTTCTTTTAACCCATCCATCTTGTATTCATGAGAAACATAAAAATGGGGTAGGTTTTGCTTGGATTCAACGAGACGACGACCAATCGCCTGTCGAAGTTTACTCGTCTTAATTGATGTATCCTGATTTTCCACCAAAACTGCAGCAGTTTCTATCGCTCTATTCGATGTAAGCAAAGGTGAAACAGAACCAACGAGATGAGAATCTGGCTCGGGTACATTTGTCAAAAAAGCCACGATATCCTTTCGGATAATCCTGCCTCCAGGCCCGGTACCACGAATAGTTCCAAGGTCAATTCTAGAATCACTGGCCATTTTTCTAGCCAAAGGAGAAGCTTTTAATGGGCCCGCAGGCACCAAACCCGACTGGTCGGCACCCAAAGAACTTTTTTGATTAATCTCTGTTTGTTTAACTTCCTGAGAAGGTTGCGGTATTGAATTAACTACATTAGATCCAGAGATATGATCAATATTTTCGTCCAATGCCCCTATTATCGCGATTATTGCCCCAACAGGTATTGAATCCCCTTGCGTTGCGAGCAATTTCCGAACAACACCGCTCGCTGATGACTCCACTTCGACGGTTGCTTTGTCTGTTTCGATTTCAGCAAGCACATCGCCTTTGACAATATTTTCCCCTTCGTTTTTTACCCATCTAACCAAAACTCCCTCGCGCATATCAAAGCCTAGCTTGGGCATGGTAATAGTTTCAGCCATTATCTCAATACCTCCTTTACTGCTGCAATCACATCCTCAACCTGAGGAAGTGCAGCTTGCTCAAGTGTTCGGTTATAAGGCAAAGGAACTTCCTTTTGAGCTACACGTTTGATGGGAGCGTCAATGTAATCAAATGCTTCCTCATAAATTCGAGCGACGATTTCACTGCCAATACCATAAGATTTCCAACCTTCTTCGACGATTACGGCACGATTGGTTTTCTTAAAAGAATCAAGCACTGGCTCCATATCCAGCGGACGTAGACACCGCAAGTCAACAATTTCGGCTTGAATTCCTTCACGAGCGAGTTCATCCGCGGCTTTCATTGATAACTCAAGACCCTTTGAATAAGTCACAATCGTGACGTCTTTTCCTTCGCGTTGGATTTTTGATTTTCCGATCGGGATGATATATTCGCCATCAGGTACCTCACCGCGAGTTTGATACATTGTAGCGTGTTCAATAAATAAAACAGGATCCTGTGAACGAATTGCAGCTTTCAGCAATCCTTTTGCATCTGCAGGAGTGCCCGGGGCTATTACCTTTAAGCCTGGGAAATGAGCAAAAATAACATCGGGGGTCTGCGAGTGGGTTGCGCCTAATTGTCGCCCACCGCCACCAACTGCCCGAATCACCAAAGGCAGTTCGAATTGCCCTCCAAACATATAATGGAGTTTTGCAGCTTGATTAACAATATAATCCATTGCAGAAAAGGCAAAATTGATGGTCATTAATTCCGCAATTGGTCGTTGTCCAACCATGGCCGCTCCAATTGCTCCGCCCAGAATTGCGTTCTCGGCAATTGGAGTATCCTTTACGCGTTCAGGACCATATTTATCAAGATCGGAAGAGCACACGTCTGAACTCCAGTCACCTGAAGC
>CAZLJB010000792.1:0-1842 GCA_964559195.1 uncultured Anaerolinea sp.
TTGGAAATTGCCAAAGAGCAGGCCGAGTCTGCCAACCGCGCCAAGAGCGACTTTCTGGCGGTCATGAGTCACGAAATCCGTACCCCCTTAAATGGTGTGATGGGCCTGACGTACCTGGCGCTGCAAACTGAATTGAGCGATAAACAACGCGATTACCTGAACCATTTGCAGTACTCTGGCGAAATATTGATGGCGACCATCAATGATATTCTGAACTTCTCGAAAATCGAAGCCGGGAAATTGACTCTGGATCGAGTCGATTTCAACTTGGACGATGTGCTGCGCGGTATCTCCGACTTGCTGGCAGCGCGCGCGCATGGGAAAGACCTGGAACTCGTCTTTCAATCCGAAATGAATGTCCCGCGCCTGCTGATTGGTGACCCGCAGCGGTTGGGCCAGATCTTGCTCAATCTGGTGAGTAATGCCATCAAATTTACCGAGCTGGGTGAGGTTGTCCTCAAAGTCAGGTTGATCGAACAACGCGACAGCGCACCAGACGACAACCAGGTTGTGCTGGAATTCTCGGTGCGCGACACGGGCATTGGAATGACAGAAGAACAAATCTCGCACCTTTTTCAACCATTCAGCCAGGCCGACAGCTCCATCAGCCGTAAATATGGAGGCACAGGCCTGGGGCTGACCATCAGCCAGAGGCTTGTGAAAATGATGGGTGGGGATATTTGGGCCGAGAGCCAGATCGGAGTTGGCTCTCTATTTACCTGTATCATTGCAATGGAGCCGCAGCCCGAATCCAACTCTATGAATGGCCAAGCAGGCTCCTTCGGTGTGGCAAAGGCTGCCCCTGATACCATCCCGGATCACTTACGGGAGCTGGCAGGCTTGCGGGTGCTGGTGGTGGATCAGCATGCTGCCACGCTGGAATTTCTGCGAAGTGCTTTGGAATCCTTTGCTTTCGAAGTAACTACAGCCCAATGCGCGGAAGACGGGTTACTGCTGCTGGATAAGGCCGGGGATGACCCTTTCAGATTGGTGTTAATGGACTGGAAATTTGCTGGCGGGATGGATGGGTTGGAAGCCGCCCGGTGTATCAGGCAGGATGCGCGCCTGGCAGGCACGCCGATTATTCTGCTTGGCAACCAGGAGGATGTGCAGCAAAAGGCCAGCGCTGAGGGACTGAATGGCAGCCTGTTAAAACCCATCACCCGTTCGCAGTTGTTTGATGCTGTTATGCAAGTATTTGGGCATCAGGCGCTGACCCACACCCGGCCCACGCACGAAAAAATCTCTGCTGAAACCCTTGAAAAATTGCTCGGCAAACAAATTCTACTGGTGGAAGACAACCAAATCAACCAGATGGTGGCAGTCGAGATCTTGCAACAAATGGGCTTGCTGGTTTCGGTGGCCGACGATGGCGAACAAGCTGTTCAGATGGCCGGGCAGGGTAATTATGATGCTATATTGATGGACATCCAGATGCCGGGCATGGATGGATATCAGGCCACCATGCAAATCCGGGGCACCAATCTGCACACAGATCCTGAACAAATACCGATCATCGCGATGACTGCCAATGTCCTAAATGGTGACAGTCAGAAAGCCCTGGAAGCCGGCATGAACGATTACGTTTCCAAGCCGGTGGATGTGGCCCAGCTTGCCAGCGTGTTAGCTCGCTGGCTGGATCATCCAACCCATGAGACTGAGTTTGGGCAGGACAACCAGCCAACCGATGACCTGCAAGTGGGTATTCCGATCCTGGCATCTCCCCCCGTATCTCGTGCCGGACAGGATCTGCTGCCAGCAGCGCTCGACTCGCTGGATATGGTCAGCGCGCTGGCCCGCCTGGGCGACAAAAAAGTGCTTTATCGTCGTATTTTGTTGATG
>CAZLJB010000793.1:0-1834 GCA_964559195.1 uncultured Anaerolinea sp.
CCGCCAAAAGCGCCAACCAGATGGATATCACCATGCTGGATGGTTACCTGGTGCTAGGAATGGCTTATCGCGCCAATGATCAGATTGACCAGGCTGTAAGTGTATTGGAAACATATTTAAAATACAAACCCGATAACGCTGAAGCCTTTGCCATGCTGGGCGCCGCTTATTACAATCGTGGGGATTACACCAAAGCTGAAGACAATTTGAAACAGGCTATGAACCTGGACAATAATAATGCTGATACTTATTTCTGGTTGGGTCAGACTTACCTTGCACAAAAAAATAACGATCAAGCATTATTAAATTATCAAAAAGCGCGCAACCTTAATCCTGAAATCTTTGATTACAGCGAAGGACTGGCAAAAGCCTATATGGCCCAAAAAGAATTTAATAATTCCTATATTGCCATATCGAAAATAGAAAAGTTTGTTGATACCCCCAATCAAACTGGCCGGTTTCTATTCATCCGAGCCCAGTCGTTAGATGAATTATTCCAGATTGATGCAGCCTTTAATGATTGGACCAATCTTCTAAAATTACCGGCCGAGGCCACCACCGAAGAAATGCGGCAGATGGCTCAAATGCGGATTGCCGCCCTGCACTCGCCAACCCCAACAGCCATAACCAGTTTGGCCACTGCCACGCGAAAACCAAATGGTTCCAACACGCCCACACCCGCAAACACACGTTTTCCCACCAGCACACCTAAAGGTACGCCAAAGATTATAGCAACCCCAACCCAGTAAACGAAAAATCGGTTCGGTAAAAAAACAGCGACCTGAACGGGTCGCTGTTTTTTTACCGGTTGGCGCGCCGGCAAGCCGGGCAGGGACATAAAGCCCGCAAAAAATGCCAATTGTAAATACCGTAATCATGACCATCTTCCCAAACAATCGTGATTGCATAAGAACCGGTCGGTTTGATGGTCACCACCCGGGCAGCAGGAGAATCGTCAAACTGAAAGTTAAAAACATCTGCATCCGGCTCTGACTTCATATTTTCATGTCCACCACGGCATTGAGCACACGGACAGGCTGCCCGAAGCAAGGAAAAGGGGTAAATACTGGTGTGCCCGTCCGCCCAGGTGATTGTCAACTCCAGTGCAGGCCGGTTGGCGGTGATGCCATTTGGTTTTTCAGAGATCATGGTTTCCTTCTATGGATTCATTATGGGTGTTAAAAAATTGGAAGCAGCCCAACCTGTCCGTTTCTGGTCATTGATGGCAGCCAAATAATACCAACTAAAGCCATCCACCTGGCGTGGCCCGTCCACCACGGTATAGGCCTCCGTATCAAAGCCTAAAAACAACTGTTTCGCATTCAGACCAGGCTCGGCCCGAATGCGAAGACCTTCGCCCTGAGTTCCGGATATTTGAACAAATGAACCAACGCTAAACTGTCCGGGGGCAAGTGTAGGAGTGGGAGTTGAAGCATAGGGATCAAAGGTTGGAGAGGCCGCCGGCGCAGGCGTAAAGGTGGAAAGTGGGATCACCGTCACCGCAGCCATCAACCCGGAAGCATCTGGTGCCGGCGGGGCTGACCAGACAATCCAGATTAAAGTTGCAACCAGTAAAATTGCCATTACGATCAAAGATACAGCAAACACTCCCGGAGAAAATAACCGCTTATAATCAAACGTCGCGCTGGGCTTTACACGGGAAGAAGATGATCTCATACTGAAAATTATAACCTAGCATTCAGCTTGTGGATTTCATTTTCAAAAACGATTTCAAAATCCATAGCAGAGCCGACCACACCAGAAGCCCAGGCTTATCCACGAATTACCCACGTAAGTTTTATAATTCGGGACAGGATGTAGAATAACATCCTAG
>CAZLJB010000794.1:0-1830 GCA_964559195.1 uncultured Anaerolinea sp.
AGACCCGGGAACAACCTTGCCTGATTCAGGATTCTGGAGCAAATAACTTTGTAAGCCTGAATATTCGTCATCGGTCAAATATTCGTAAATGTGCTTGGAAAATGAGCTGGCTTCGATGAATTCCATGAACTTATTATACGGCTATGCCGTATAAATTACAACCCTTTTTTACTAGCAATTCTCATTTTGAAATTTACGCCTTATGAAAAGCTAAAAGCAGGTTTTTGAACTCACTTTTTGACAGAGTTGCTGCCTTTTTACCTGTGTTTGGGCCCCCGTTTTGGTATTTTGTAAAAACCATAATGAGAATTGCTAATGTTTCTCCTATTTCGAAATTATCGCAACTTAAACGACAAACCCCCTGAATATCGGGGGTTTGTGGGTTGACTCTGGGTATTACAACAGGGGCGGGTCAATATTCCATCAAGGGAAATTACGGGTAGGCGCGTAATCTCACAACTTCCCCTACGCAATGGCGGGTTTACTTCCACCTGCGTGTGCTTTTGCTCAGCATTTACTCAAATCCCGGCACCGGGCTGCAGATATAAGAACTTCTGGAAATTGATAAATACTTGTCGGATGGCCTCGACCGTCCCCAGGATTTCTTTGGCGTCTTCGATGGCTGTGTATTTGAGCAGCAGCAGGGTGGGTAGTTTTTCTTGATCCAGTTCTTCGAAGCCGGTTTCGGCTTCGTTCATTGATTATCCCCTTGTTAGCCTGTAATCTCGACAAGCGTTTCACCGCTTTCCAGCAAATCAACTGCTTTTTGCAAATTACCCGCCAGAATGGATTTTAATGCTGTATTGGATGTGTTGCCGCAGGTGAGCCAGATGATTTTTGGGCGTGGGCCATGCCGGTTTTGCAATTCAAGAAAGTCGCTGTCTTTGGTTATTACGACAGCCTCGGCTTCCCGTGCAGAGAAAAAGATTACTGGGTCATCGGCATCCCGCAAGCCCAACTCTCGCACCGCCGTCGCTTCGATGTTGGCAAAATTTTCCGTGATCCATTTTGCCAGCGCGGGGGAAAGTTGCGCGTCTATCCATAATTTCATTAAGCCGCCACCGCCAGCACGGGATGATCAAGCCTTTGCATGGCGTAACGCGCCACCGCCCATAAATCTTCCATTTCCAAATCGGGCATTTCTTCCAATATTTGATCGGAAGTTAATCTGTTGGCTTGAAGTTCCAAAATATCAATCACGCGGATTCTCATGCCGCGAATACATGGACGCCCACCGCATTGGTTCGGGTTGACTGTGATTCTTTCACTAAGATTTGTCGTCGCCATTTTTACCTCACAATTCAATTATACAGCACACATTCATAAAGATTAAGAATAAACCAACTGTCTCGATCACCAAATTCAACGAGCTACATATTCCGCAGGGTGGTTTGGGCGGTGCTGGTCAAGGTGGAAGCGGAGTAAGTACTCCCCATACCCAGAGTCAACCAACAAACTCCCTGAATATCGGGCCTTTGTGTGTTGACTCTCGGTATGGCAAGAGGCGGGTCAATATTCCATCAATGGAAAAGTGGGAGCAGGCTGGATCACATTGTGCAAGTTGCCTCACGTCCTCAGCCAAGATTGCTTAAATCCCCCGTTTATCCCTGCCAGCGCTTCCTCCGTCCCCGATAACCACTCCTGGCCATGCTGGAAACGGATATTCCCTGTTTCTGCCTATTCGGTACGATCATCTTGCCAAATTGGAAGTTTTTCGACTCAATTATTTGCAAAGCCGGTTAGTGGCGTTAGTAGCAAGGGGCGGGGAAGCAGCGTTTGAAATTTTTGACTTTACAATACTATCCGGCAACAGACACTAAAGGTTGAATG
>CAZLJB010000795.1:0-1828 GCA_964559195.1 uncultured Anaerolinea sp.
TGATTATAGCACTTCAAAAAATAAAAGCAGTGAAATTATGGGGAATTTATCTGAGATTTTATTGGAGAAGATCTAAATTCCTTCAGCAAAAATTACATTTTTTGACCCGATTCGGGCTTATGGCAATGTCAAGACCTGTAAGTTGCAGTTGGATCAGCTAAAATAATATTTTTATTGTTTTCAGGGAAAAATTGTAATCAATTCTTCAAACCGTAAAGTATAATCAAAAAGCTAATTTGTGATTTAATTTGTTCAATATTTGGTAATATTTATGAATTAATTCCATAAATCATAGTTATAGTTTGAAAGAATAAATGATGTAATAAATTTATCTTGATATTTTTTCTCAGTGCTTGGGTAAGAAAGTTAGAACTCACTTTTTCAAGGGCAAAATTATGACAGATGAAATTACTCCTGAACTTTTTGACCACCTGGTTGAGTTGGCAGCATTGGAACTTAATGTAGAAGAAAGCGAATATCTTCGCAAACAGTTAAATAACCAGCTTAAATCAATTCACGAATTGGAATCCATTCCTTTAGATCCAGCCACGTTGATAGCATCGCATGGTGTGCCTTATTCTCGGGAATCATCTCCAATGTTGAGGGATGATATTATCCACGCCTTTCCGGAAACTGAAAGGTTAATGAAAGGGTCGCCTGAACTTGATGACAATTATATTGTTGTGCCTGACATTCCCCATCAAGGTCTTAAATGAGGTTACGTCCAATGAATTTATTCGAATTGTCAGCCCGAGAAATTGCCAAAAGAATTCATGACCATGAAGTTTCAGCGACGGAAGTACTTGATGCCCATTTTGCCCATATAAAGGATGTTGACGGTTGCCAGGGAAAAATTGGCGGGGATCCTATGTTTGAGGCAGATAAAATTCACGCCTTTATTACTTTAACTGAAGACCGTGCCCGGCGTCAGGCTGAAAAAGTTGATAAGAAGATCGCCCTTGGAGAAGATCCGGGAGTATTGGCAGGGGTACCTGTCAGTATAAAGGATATATTTTGTGTCAAAGACACCTTGTCTACGGCAGCCTCAAAAATTCTGGCCAATTTCGAGTCTCCTTATACCGCAACAGCAGTGGAGCGATGGGAAAATGCCGGTGCAGTTGTTTTAGGAAAAGTCAATCTCGATGAGTTTACGTATGGTTCGTCAAATGAATCGTCTGCATTCCAACCTTCAACTCGAAATCCATGGGATACCACCCGTGTGCCAGGTGGTTCATCGGGTGGATCAGCCGCGGCTGTGGCAGCTTATGAAGGATCTATTTCGCTTGGGACTGATACGGCTGGCTCTATTCGACTTCCAGCAGCTTACTGCGGGGTTGTTGGGCTGAAACCAACTTATGGCAGGGTTTCTCGATACGGTTTAATTGCTTTTGGCTCTTCCTTGGATTGTCCTGGTCCAATAACCAGAACTGTTGCGGATTCGGCTTTGGCGCTTGGCGTGATGGCTGGAGCAGATGCTCGCGACGCAACCGCAGCAATTATGCCTGTTCCAGATTATATTGCTGAGATGGAGAAAGATGTCAGGGGGCTCAAAATAGGTTTGTCCCCGGATTATTTCCGGATCACTTACTTTAATGCAGATTCAGGTGAATTCATTGAACAACCTATACCTGCCATTATCCGGAACTCCGTTTATGATGCTGCCGAGAGATTAGCAAGACGTGGGGCCGAAATTATTGAAAATATCCCTATGCCGCATACAAAATTTGGAATTCCAGCTTATTTTGTTATTTCTCGTGTCGAGGCTGCTTCTAATTTACATCGATATGATGGGGTTAAATATGGCTATCGTACACCCGAAAAGACCAGA
>CAZLJB010000796.1:0-1828 GCA_964559195.1 uncultured Anaerolinea sp.
ACGGCTCTGAACACTCTTTCCCTACACGACGCTCTTCCGATCTGGTCTTTGAGAACAATTACCGCGTCATTCAAATTTCCAACAACATCTACTTCCAGACCACAATCTGACAAAATCTCACTCAGAATTTGTTGCCATGATAAGTCGTCTTCAACAACCAATGCACGATTTATGGGCGGATTCATAGGTTTTCCACCAATATTGGCAGGCGAAGTCGAAACAAGGTGCCGTTTTTACCATCACTTTCAATATTGATGGATCCACCCAGGCGGGTCATCAATGTTTTTACCCACCATAATCCGAAACCCAACTTGCCTGGCCGGATATTTGAGCGCCCTGAAAAATTCAATTCAAATATTCGATTGTGTAGTTCCGGATTAATTCCAGGTCCAGTGTCGCTCACAATAATTTCAACCCATCTGGCCGAGACATGCCCTTTGATCGAAATCACACCTTTCCCGCGCATTGCTTCTGCAGCCTTTTCAAGCAGATTAATAAATACGAATGTTAAACTTTGGCTGCCTGCCATTACAACCGGTAAATTGTCTAAACCTTCCGTTTGAACCCGGATTTCAGGGGGCAGTTGAGCTGAAAAAAGCGCATCTGCAACCCTTACCGCAACGGAAACCGGTTCAATGTGAATTGGCCGTAAATGGGCAAGATTTTCCCGAACCGATTGCATCGCATCCATTGCGCATCTCTCAATTTCATTCAAATTATTTGAAAGGTATGGGTCACCGAGCAGGACATTCTGATATTTTTCCTGGATGCTTTGTACTCGCACTGGGATGGTACCAACTTTATTATTGAGATGGTGCAAAAGATTGGAAGCAATATCTCCAACCGCAGCGAATGTTTCTGCAACCGAGCGCTGCTCCTGTGCGGCGCGAAGCTCCTGCTGCCTGTTTTCATTTTGTAATGCCAGAACCGCATAATGCGCCAGAAATGTTAATACTTTTTTATCCCAATCTGATTCTGCAAATCTACCCGTATCCGGTGTGGAACTATAAACACCAAATGCACCAAGTGGTTTTTCAGTCTCGCTGGCTAAAAGAGGAACAATCAGGGCACGCATCCAATTTTGAGATTGTGCCAGATCTTGGCGGTGAAAGCGGGGATCGATTCGGACATCATCAGTTACAACTGGTTCGCGGTTTATCACGGCTTGACCTGCCAGGCTATTGCTAACAGGCATCATCTCCCCATGTTGATAGCCGCCACTGGATGCCTCAAGAATAAGATCATCATCATGCAACAACCAGATGGCGCCAGCAGATGCGTTCAGCAAGTCGCAGGCGATTTCAGCCAGATGCAAGAGTACCTGTTTATAGGGCTGGGAAAATATCTGGCGCGCCACATCTTGTAATGCGTCCAATAACCGGACTTCCTGAATTGCGGTGACGGCATACGTAGCAAGTGTTTGCAGCATATGTGAGTCGTTTTCGTCAAATGCGCCTGGCTCAGGACTTTCGAGGTTGAGGACGCCCTCCAGTCTTCCACTCGCATTAATTAACGGCACAGCCAGCCCTGACCGCATTTGCAACACGGCATCCAGAGGATAATAGATTTTCGACCAGGGCTCGGCTATTAAATCAGGTATCAATATCGGCTGGCGGCTTCGAGCGACGTGTCCCATCACACTATTAATACCAATGGGGATGACCTCCAGCTTGGGACGGGTCATATCGATTCCAGCAAATGCACGGGTGACAAGATTATCCCCATTCCGATCAAGCAAACGAAAAATCCCATAATGAGCATCGGTCATGTCAAGTGCAAGCTGAAGAATTGATTCGAGTGTTTCCTCTAATTTCAATCTGGATGAAAT
>CAZLJB010000797.1:0-1825 GCA_964559195.1 uncultured Anaerolinea sp.
ACTCCGATTGTGACACACTCGGAGAGTCGCTCAATGGGCGCGGCCTTGCTGATGGCGCACCTGTTCGACAAGCCCATTCACATCGCGCATATTTCTCTGCGTGAAGAGGTATTGTTGATCAAAGCAGCCAAAGAACGCGGCATCAAGGTCACCTGTGAGGTTTGTCCGCATCACCTGTTCCTGGCGGAAGGCGGGCAGCCGCTTTCCGCAGCGGGTGATTGTTGTACAGATGGCCTGAGTGGTGGCCGGGCCGAGGTGCGGCCCAGGCTGGCCAGCCCGCAGGATGCGGCGGCCCTCTGGGAAAACCTGGATGTGATTGATTGTTTTGCCACCGATCATGCGCCGCACACCCTGGCCGAAAAAGATGGTCCAAATCCGCCGCCCGGGTTTCCGGGGTTGGAGACGCTTTTGCCGCTGCTGCTGACAGCAGTCCGGGATGGGCGCCTGACGCTTGAGCAATTGATCGAGAAATCTGTCACCAACCCGCGCCGGATCTTCAACCTGCCCGAGCAGCCTGAAACCTGGGTGGAGGTGGATGAAAAAGCTGTCTATGAGTTGCGGGCGGCTGAGATGCTTTCGCGTTGTGGTTGGACGCCTTTTGAAGGCTGGCAGGTTTGCGGCCGGGTTCGCAAGGTTGTTCTGCGGGGGCGCACAGCCTTTAATGATGGTAAGATTCTGGTAGAGCCCGGTTACGGCCGAAACATCAGGGAGATTTAATATGACTGACGATATTACCCGCCACCTGGCGGATTTGAGCGAAGTGATTGTGACTGAAAACATGGTTTCTTGGGAACAGGTCATTTCCAAAATTGAGGCCATGATTGAAAAAAAATCGTCCAAATACTGGACAGCGAAGAAGCTGGACTTTATTCGAGCGCTGGCTGTTACAAAGGAATCCAGGCTTTTCAGAGCCGGGCTTTCGCGTGTGTATCTGACCATTTCCACATCCGAAAAACAGGGTTTGCAGCGGGGTGAGCACTTTTTACGCCTGATTTGGAATGAAAACAACATTCCGCTGATTGAATATTGTAAGTTTGGTAAAACTACTTTCCAGAGCCATAAATTGAATACTTTTGATGAGCCACTTTTATTACTTTTACCATTTCTAAAACGCCTGTGGTATGAAAGCAAGGATAGACTGCAGGCTGAACCGGAAAACGGAGCATTGGGGCCGTTGGAAAAATATTTCTCCAACAACGGCAATAAAGAAAGCTGACAGTGAAATCGACCAATCCAGACAATTCAATCTAAAGGAGAGACTCATGCCCACCACCCCCAGCAACCCGCACCTGCCCTTTGGCGATGAAAAGAATGCGCCCTGGTACGGCAAGGATATCTTATCGGTTAAACAGTTCAGCCATGCCGACTTGAAATACGTTTTCGGCGTGGCGCACGAGATGCGCGGTATGGTTGAGCGCATCGGCACCTTTGATCTGCTCAAGGGTAAGATCCTGGCCAACCTGTTTTATGAACCATCCACGCGTACTTCATCTTCCTTTACGGCGGCGATGGAACGCCTGGGCGGCAGCGTCATCCCGATCAGCGAGGTGAAGTATTCGTCGGTTTCGAAGGGCGAGAGCCTGCCGGATACCGTGCGTACGCTGGAATGTTATGCGGATGTGATCGTGCTGCGCCATCCCGAGACTGGCTCGGCAGCGTTGGCAGCAAAATATGCGCGCAAACCGGTCATCAATGCCGGCGATGGGGTGGGTGAGCACCCCACCCAGGCCCTGCTGGATGCTTTTACGATCATGGAAGAGCTAGGCCGGCTGGATAACCTGACCGTGACCATGCTGGGTGATCTGAAGTATGGACGCACGGTGCA